>BNVD01000004.1 GCA_025997835.1 Spirochaetia bacterium | reverse complement strand
TGCGGGATTCCACCCGGCTTTTAAGGTTGATGTATTTTTCAAGGTCATTGGTGGGCCAAAAATTAACCAGCTTGATCGTTTCGTTGACGCTGCCGATACGGTCTATGCGGCCAAAACGTTGTATTATCCGCACTGGATTCCAGTGGATGTCGTAATTCACCATAAAATCGCAGTCCTGCAAATTCTGGCCTTCGCTGATACAGTCGGTGGCAAACAGAATGTCTATTTCTTTTTCGCCGCAAAGTGTACTTTGCGAATTTTGCACCCGGTTTTTTGCACGGGGGGAAAAATTTGTCAAAATACTGTCGTAATCGTTTTTGCCGAATGTCGTTTTTGAACCTGAACCGTAGACCAGGGCACTTTCAAGATGCAGTTCTTTTGTTATCCACGGTTCCAGATTATTGTAAAGATATTCCGCAGTATCATAAAAGGCGGTGAATATAATAATCTTTTTGTTATCCTTGTTGAACGGATTATTGATTTTTTCCAAAATGATTTTTTTGAGTTCGCCAAGTTTCGCGTCCCGTTCGGGGTTTACTGCCGATGCGTTATTGTAGAGGCTTACCAGCGCATCTCGGTCTTTCAAAAGATCACTAGCCCATTCATCGAGTTTTAAGTCTTCGAGGTGGAACTTTATTTTTTTGCCGACAAGCCACGCTTCGGCGTCTTCGGCATCCCATGATTCACTTTCAAGTTCTTCGGTAGACGGCATTATTTCTTCAATAATATCATTTTTGTTTTTCGTTTTGTCAATATCTTTTATTCTACCCAGCACAATGTCAATTTTTTTGATGGTACGATCCAGCGTTATTTTGAAGGATTCTATGGAGCTTTCAAGGCGCTTGAGAAAATTCACCCGCATCATGCCGATAAGGAAATGCTCGCGGCCTGCCTGGGTAAACTGCTTCTGGCCTTCAATTGCCGCTTTCGATTCGTAGGATGCCTTCTTATCATCCTTGATATATTTTGAAGGGTTAAAAATTGAAAGCTGGTAGGTATCAATTTGATCTTTAATTCTATCGTAAGAGGGGAAATAATTTTTCGTGTCAATTTCGGGATAAATGGCAAGGGGCTTTTCACGGCGGGGGAAGCTGCCGATTGCCGCCATGTCATAGAAGCCTGAGATATGTTTTCGGGAACGGGCTATGGTCAACTCATCAAGCAGTTTGAAGAACCCCGCATCAAGGCGCTGTAACAGTTCTTTTGTCCTTTTGTCCTTGTTTTTCGGGTCCGCCCAGCGGGTAAAGTTTGCCTGGGCGACTCTTAAAATTTCGCTGTAGCTTGCAATGCCGCAGGTTTCAAGCAGCGCGTCTTCTTTTCCACCGGTGATAAACGCTATTTGATTCCGCAAGTCCCGCAGGGTGTTGTTTACCGGCGTTGCGGAAAGCATTAACACCTTTGTTTGATAGCCGGCTCTAATTATTTTTTCCATGAGCCATGAGGCGCGGTTCATTACGGTAGCGCCGTCTTTCTCTTTTACTTCGGCGTTCCCCCTGAAGTTATGCGATTCGTCGATGACAACAAGATCGTAGGCGCTCCAGTCAAAACTTGCAAGGTCGATACTATTCGCGCCTGATTTACCGGAAGTCCTGCCCATATCGGTATGGTACAAAACAGAATACATAAAGCGGTCTTTTTTGAACGGGTTTGTTTCCTGACTGTTGACTGTCTGATACACCGTCCAGTTCTTTGAAAGTTTTTTGGGACAAATAACCAGAACCCGGGCGTTTTGCGCTTCAAAATATTTTATGACCGCCAGCGCCTCATACGTTTTTCCAAGCCCCACGCTGTCGGCAATTATGCAGCCTGAATATTTCAGTATTTTATGAATCGCGCCTTTCACGCCGTCCTTTTGAAAATCATAAAGGCAATTCCAAATTTCAGATTCATAGAGGGATGTTTTTTCGTTAAAATAGTTGCCCTCTTTCTGTTCAGTAAGCCATGCGGAAAAAATATGGTACAGGGTTTTGTAATAAATAAATTCGGGGGAGTTTTCAGCATAAAGCTGTTCAAGGTAGCCAAGGACTTTTTCTTTTACGTCTTCAACTAATTCGCTCGGGCTGTCCCAGATTTCGTTAAACCAGTGTAGCAGGGCTTCCCGGTCGCGGTCGCTGTCAATTATCATGTTGAGTTCAATATTTTTATCCGCGCCCTTCCCCATACCCAGGCCGTGAACGGTAAAATTGGAACTGCCCACAATGGCTTTCTTGACGCCGCCTGACTCCGTGATGTGGTACATTTTGCCGTGGAGAAAATTGGGCTTTACCATGGAACGGATTTCCGCTTTTTCCCGCAGCCAGGCGGCGCAGGATCGGGCAATGTCTTTCTGGGCTAATTGCTGCTCCGCTGTGATGTGCAGTGAATCATCCTCAAATTTGTAGGTTCTGGTATTCAGGTTTTTATCATTTAGGGATGTCGATTTTACGAAGGTCGGCTCGCCGAACAGAAAGCGGAATTTCCCCAGTTTTTGAAATGACGCCTTTAGCCTATCCCATGCGTGAATAGTGAAGTATGCGGAAACAACTGACATATCGGCGTTTTCGGCTATGGATTCTTGCAGGAAGTCTCCTACGGAGCCGTGGTTATGGTTGTCGCGTATAGACGAATTATCCATTTTTCTTCCTTCTGACTGGTTTTAGGGTAGTGTAACACAGGCCTTGCGAATGTAAAACAGGAAAGCTGTTGAGTCATACATGGCATAGAAACGACATAAATGTATGTTTGTTTTTTGTCAAATACATTTTTGTAGGAAAATTTCATCAATAATGGTGATAAAAAAAGATTGATTCAGTTCGTTTGTGCTATTTTTGGCGTTACCGGTATCTATATCCCGTATTATCGATAAAATCTACAAATACGTAGCTTTTTGTCGTTAATTTTACCATTTTTTAAAACCTCCGCAATGTTTACCGGTAAAATCCGCTTGTATTTTCAAAACTTGGCATGAATCTTGCTAAATATGTATATCATGTGGTGATTTGCGGCAATTTCAATGACGCAAAAGTTACATATTTGGAGGATGGAACGGTGCGAAAAAAATTAGCTATTTTGGCGGTACTGCTGGTCTGCATGGGGGCAGCCCTGTTTGCAGAGGAAAACATCGAGAGTCTGGGATTTTCGCTGAATACGATTTGGCTGTTCCTGGGGGCGATACTGGTGTTTGTCATGCAGGCGGGATTTGCCCTGCTGGAAACCGGTCTTACCAGGGCGAAGAATGCTTCCAACATCACCATGAAAAACCTCATGGACTTCTGCTTAGGCGCAATCATGTATTGGGCTATAGGCTGGAGTTTTATGTATGGGGAAGATGTGGTGGGAGGGCTTATCGGGGGCGGGCAGTTTTTCATGGCGCCCATGACTCTGGACGCGGATTCGGCGGGATTTTATACCAGTTGGCTTTTCCAGGTGGTCTTTGCCGCCACCGCGTCCACCATCGTATCGGGGGCCGTGTCGGAACGGACCCAGTTTAAGTCCTATCTGATTTACACCGTCTTTATTTCGGCGTTTATCTACCCCATTTCCGGGCACTGGATATGGGGAGGCGGCTGGCTTTCCAGGCTGGGCTTCCACGACTTTGCCGGTTCCACCGTGGTTCACTCGGTGGGCGGCTGGGCGGCCCTGATGGGTGCGGCGGTGCTGGGTCCCCGGATTGGAAAATACGTCAAGGGCGCCGACGGTAAGGTTGCGGTAAAGGCCTTCCCCGGCCACAACATCCCCTATGCGTGTCTGGGGGTATTGCTCCTCTGGTTCGGCTGGTACGGGTTTAACGGCGCTTCCACCGGCATCGCTACTGTGGGTGACGGGAGTATCTGGAGCGTCTATACAATAGCCCGTGTCTGCGTAACAACCACCCTTTCGGCTTCCTCAGGCGCGATTGCGGCGCTGATCTTCTCCTGGACTTGGTTCAAGAAGCCCGATGTTTCCATGACCATGAACGGCATCCTTGCCGGTCTGGTGGCGATTACCGCCCCCTGTGCCGTGGTAAGTCCCGGCGCGGCGGTGGCTATCGGTCTTATCGCCGGGGTGTTAGTAGTACTGTCGGTAGAGTTTATCGACAAGGTACTCAAGATTGATGACCCGGTGGGCGCGTCTTCGGTACACCTCACCAACGGTATCTTTGGTACTATTGCTGTTGGTATCTGGGGTAATGTGGACGGTGTTGCTGTAGGCGTCCTTCACGGAGGCGGTTTCGCCCAGTTGGGTGTGCAGCTTATTGGTGTCGTATCGGTTGGCGCGTGGGCGGCCATTACCAGCCTCGTCCTCTTTCTGGTTATCAAAGCGGTTTTTGGACTGCGGGTAAGTCAGAAAGATGAACTCATGGGTCTTGACCTGAGCGAACACAAAGGCGAAGCCTATACGGGCTTCCAGATCTTCAGCAATATGTAGGATGAATTACTGCGTAATTCATCTCGGAGTTGTGCAATCGATCTACGATTGCTTGCGCAACTCCACAGATTAAGGAGTATTTAAGGATGAAACTGATAATAGCGTACATACAGCCTCATGTGTTGAATGAGGTTAAGCAGGAACTGTACAAGGCCGAGGTTTACAAGATGTCGGTGACTAACGCTCTGGGCTGCGGCCAGCAGAAGGGCTACACAGAACACTACCGGGGGGTTGAAATGGAAGTAAATCTCCTCAAAAAGGTACGGATCGAAATCGCAGTGAACGACAACTTTGTAAAGCCCACGGTTGACGCCATCATTCGCGGCGGGCGGAGCGGGGACATTGGTGACGGGAAGATCTTCGTACTTCCCGTCGAGGAGACCATCCGTATCAGAACCGGCGAAACGGGGCCGGCGGCGATTGGGTAATCAGGTTATAGCGTTACCGTCTATATCTTCCTCGTGCATCGTCAGTATCGAATTCTCAGGATGGTCGAGCCAGTTCCAAAATGAAAAACTGAAGAAGATAAACCACGGAGAACACGGAGTTTTTGAGTAAAAAATCTTCTCTTCTCTGTGTCCGCGAACCGAAGGTTCGACGTGCCCTCTGTGGTTAAAATTCTTATAGTTTACCAGACTATGCGCTCCCCCTCACGAATATTATATTGTTGAAAAGGTACTGGTGGAGAGGGGGACGAGCCGTGAAGGAAGGGGTTTGGGAGGACAATATCCGGGTTTTGCGGGAGCAGTTTCCGGCTTTGGCGGCGCAGTTGGAGGGGGCGCCGGATGACGATGGCGGCGATATACGGGTAGAGATGGCCTCTTCCGGGGAACCGGCGATGGCGGCGGGGGGGATTCATGTCAACTCCATGCGGGATCCGGTACGGGAGGGGCGGCGGGCGGCGGAGGCTCTTGGTACCGGGGATGGGCCGGTGGTGATTTTGGGGTTTGCGCTGGGGTACGCGGCGGAGGCGGCGGCGGAAAAGGCGGGGGACCGGGCGCTTATTGTGGTGGAGTGCCGGAAGGGGATGCTGCGGAAAGCGCTGGAAGTTCGGGATTTGCGGGAGCTTTTACGGCGCAGAATCGTGTTTGTGCTGGGGGGGAACGATGGTTCGGCGGCGGTGGTGATGGAGGCGCTGCGGCTGTTTGCCGGGAAGCCTGAGATTATCAGGAACCGGGCGCTTATAACGCTGGATAGTGAGTGGTACGCCGAGGCGGAGCGGCATATTGAGACCTGGGCTTCCCGGGACGCGGTGAATCAGGCGACCCTCAAGCGCTTCGGGAAGCGGTGGGTGCGGAATTTGGCGGCCAACATGGAGGCTATCCGGGATTTGCCGGGGGTTGGGCGGCTGGCGGGGGTACTTGCACAAAGTTCTTGGAACCAAGGTTCCTGGGACCAAGGTCCCTGGGATTTTCCGGTGCTGCTCGCGGCGGCGGGGCCCTCGCTGGATGGGATTGTGCCGTACTTACCGGCGCTGGCGGAGCGCTGTGTGGTGGTGGCGGTGGATACCTCCCTCAATCTGATCCTCAAGGCCGGGGTGGACCCGGATTTCGCCCTGGTGGTGGACCCTCAATACTGGAACATCCGGCATCTGGACCGGGCCAACGCGCCAAAAACCTGCCTTATCGCCGAATCGGCGGTGTACCCTTCGGCGTTACGCGGGTTTCAGCCGCTAAACGCGGCGCTAAAGGCGGCGGCCTTTGAACGGGCATACCTTTGCGGGTCCGTCTTTCCCCTGGGGCGATTCATCGAAGAGCGGGTGGACCCCAAGGGGGCGCTTGGGGCGGGCGGCTCGGTCGCGACCACCGCCTGGGACTTTGCCCGGCTTTTGGGGGCCTCATCTATCTGGATCGCCGGGCTCGACCTCTCCTTTCCGGGACTGAAAACCCACTTTAAGGGCGCTCTTTTTGAGACCCGCGCCCTGGCCGAATCGTACCGCCTCGGCCCCGCCGAAACCCGGTCGGTACACGCCCTTAGGGACGGCCTCCCCTTCTCCGCACCATCGGCAGACGGCGGCGCCGTCCTCACCGACCGGCGGCTCTCTCTCTATGCCGCCTGGTTTGAGCACCGCTTCCGCCGCTACCCCGCTATCCGCAACTACAGCTTTTCCGCAGGCGGCTTGTCCATTCCCGGCCTTATCCCCGCCAAACCGCAGGACCTTTTGGCCCTGCCCCCCCGGCGGGAGGAAATACACCAACGGTTGGGCGAAATTTTTGCCCATAGTGAGGGTGATTTTTACCAAACCGGCGAGGCGGCGGCACGGGCCGAACGGTACGGCGCGGCCCGGCGGGAATTGCTTTTTGGGCTGGAACAGGTCCACGCCGTGGCGGAAAAAGCCGCCGGTCTTGCGGAAGAGGCGCGTACAGCCGGGAAGACCGCGCAGAGACGGGTCCTGGCGGAACTGGACGAAGCCAACCGGGTTATCACCACCAGCGCGGTAAAGGATGTGGCGGGCTTTCTCTTTCCGCCAATGGAAGAACCACAAGCCCAGGCGGCCACCCCGCCTGAGGCGTCCGCCGCGCCGGAAGCGGCCATGTCGCGGTATCTGGAACTATCGGCCCGGTTCTACCGGGCGCTGGCGGAGACGGCAGACTATCACCTGGAGGCGCTGTCCTGAGCCGTGCCGCATCTATTGTTTGATAAAGCGTACTTCCGGTAAACCTTCACCAATGCTATTCGCAGGGAATTTTATCACCGTACCGGTTTGATTGATCTGTGCGCCTTCAAAAGGTAACACCTCCGTTGTCCGTGTTCCCAGGCTTTCAGTTATCGTTACGGAATGGGCGGCATCATCATAAGTAACTCCCGCCACCCCAAGGTAACTGAGTTTCATAATAATCCAAAGTGTGTCTATATTCCCATCGAAATATACGTGTGTCGTTTTCTCTGTATTCGTGATTGTTTTCTCGCTCGCGTCAATGGCCATGATTATTGCCACAGTTTCGGTTACCTTCATATCACAGGGTTCATTTTGACGATACCGATGATCTCATCGATATTTGCCTCGATAATGTGTTCAAGGCGGTGTTCACCAAAAATACCCCGAACTCCCAGGGGCGCTCTCACGGCTTCTTTCCGCCCTTATCGGGCGGGAGTTGACCGTAACCGGCATAACCGCCAATGAGCCGCCCATCGACAATGTTCGGGATCGCCAAATCCGTTTTGACATCAACTGTCGGATTGATAACGGCCAGTTAGTCAATGTGGAGATGTCCCTGAATCCGGATCCTTTCGAGCCGGTCCGTCTTGAATTCCATATCGGGAAGCTCTTTATCGGTCAGGACATCCGGGGGCAGGACGAGCAGGGAAATGAAAAGACCTATGATGATTTGAAACAGGCCTATCAGATAGCGGTTTTGGTCAAGGAGCGTTTTTTCGCCGACGAGGTGTTTTTTCACACCTTTGAGTATTACGATCCTGAGCACCAAACGCCGCTTGACGGAAGAACCCGGATCATCACGCTGGAGCTGTCCAAACTGGACAAAGTGCTGGCGAAGCCCATAGGGGAGATGACGGCTCCCGAACACTGGGCGGTCTTCTTCCGATATTTGACGGACAAGAGCAAACGCGGGACAATAAACGAAATTCTGGAGCAGGAGGAGGGGATAGCAATGGCAGGCGAAGTATTGATGACAATCAGTAAGGACGAGGCTGAACGGGCGCGGCTGGCGAGCGAGTTCAAGTACCAGATGGATACCCAGAGCAAGATGGGATACGCCAGACGGGAAGGCTGGAAGAAAGGCCGGGGAGAAATAATTGAACTGTTAAAAAGCGGTAAATCACCGGAAGAAATCCTCAGGGACTACAACGAATGACCGGCCCCAAAAAACGGTTTACCGAGGCACAGGTGGAGAAGCTATAAGTCCATGACTAAATCTTCGCCCTTGCCTTTTTCAAAACTTATGGTATAGTATAGTCAAAGAGATTCTAACAACCCTGCCGGTTTTTAGGGATTTCTTAAAGATTCTTTACAGAGAGGTGTGAAAATGGCGTACAAGGTAAGTGATGCGTGTCTGAACTGCGGGTCCTGCGACAGCGAGTGTGCGGTCGAGGCGATTTCTGAAAAAGACGGCTTCCGCTGGATCGATCCTGGAAAATGTGTGGATTGCGGGTCCTGCGCGGCGGTCTGCCCTGCCGAGGCGATTGCCGCCGAATAAGGGGGAACCGGCGGACGGTATGCGCGTATGTGCGTACAGGAGCGGCCTCCGCTCCTACCGTTCCCGCACGGTGCAGTCAAGGCAAGGGATTACCCCTTGCCTTTTTTTATGCGCCGGGTATTGATAAGAGTATGAAACGGCGAGCAGTTTCTATCATTGGGCTGATGCTCCTGGGGGGGCTGATGCTCCTGGGGGGCCCGGTTCTCATGGGGGCGGAGGCTGCTCCTGACACGGCCGGGATAGCGTTGCCGCCTGCGCCTGAATTCCCGGTGATTACCCGGCTGGACAACCGGGATACGGTGTTCCAGCAATACGCGCAGGATGTGGAGACCGCCCGGCGGCGGCAGAAGCAGGGTGTGGGAGCGGCTGTACAGGCTGAGGGTTTGGCGATCTATGCCTACGCGCTCAGGGGGGAGGATCTGCTTAGTCTCGCGGCGCGGACGGTGCCTTACGCCGCCCTGATTACCCTGAACCGGCTGCCCCACGCGGAAGATCTGAGCGGCTTAAGGACCGTACTCCTCCCCTCCGTGCCGGGGCTGTTCATCCCCGAAACGCCCGGGACGGACCTGGAGATGCTGATCCGGTCTTCACGGGAGGACGCCGAAGGGGTGATGCTTACCGTACGGCGGGACAGCGGCGCGGGGGAACGGTTTCTGTTCATACCGGGGGCAGAGCTTACCCCCACGGAGCGGACCTTCTTCCTCGATAACCGCTTCCGTTTTCCCTTAAGAAACTACCGGATTACCAGTACCTTCGGCCCCCGGACCAATCCGGTAACGGGGAACCGGCGGGTTCATCAGGGACTGGATCTGGCGGCGCCCATTGGGACCGCGGTCTTTGCCGTCAGGAACGGGGTGGTCACCGAGACGGGCGCAGACCCCATATACGGTAACTACGTGATCATCCAGCACGAGGGCGGCTGGGCAAGCCTCTATGGGCACCTTTCGGAAATCAATACGGCCTTGCGGAACGAAGTCAAATCCGGTAGCCTTATAGGTAAAGTCGGATCAACGGGGCAATCGACCGGGCCTCATCTCCATTTTGAACTGCGACAGCACGGGAAGGCCCAGGACCCCGGAAAATATCTTTTTAAAGAAGGCAGCCGGCAATGAAAAGCCGCTTTACCGCCCTTGTAGTATCCTGTCTTTTCCCCCTGTTCTTCCCGCTTCCGGCGATGCCTGAGCCGTTGCGGGTGGTTATCGCGGGCACGGCGGGAATGTCCCTGAATAATCCCGGCGGAGTCTCAATTCCCCTCTCATATATTGATTCGGCGGTGATTTTTCTTGAGGGGGACGCGCGGTTTTTCCGGGGTATTGAGCTGGAATTTACCGCACCCCAGGCCTATTTTGCCTACCGGGGCAGCCTGGCGCTGGTGGTCTATGCGGAGTTGAACCGGATGCCCGAATTGGGCGTCGCCGATGTTCAGGCACGGCAGATAAGCCTTGAACCAATACCGAACAAGATTCAATCGATCTATCAGATTCCCCTGCGTCAGACCCACGGACTGCGGACCACCCCGTATGTGTCGGTGCTTTCCACGGTGACCCTGCCGTCATCCTTTCCCCTCCTCTTCCGGGTGATGCCGGTGGTCAAGGGCCTGAACGAGGAGATAGAAACCCTGCGCTTTACCCTAAACGTCAAACCCCTCCTGAGTAACGAGGGAGCGGTGAAGATCACCCCCCGCTACCCGGAAAACCTGCCGGACAAGGCCTTTACCCTGCTGATTGACGATGCGGTGATTGAAAAACCCCAGGAAGAGCGGCTTTTAAGGGAGGGGGAGCATCATCTGGTGATTCTCTCCAACGATTACCGCAACGAAAACCGGCTATTCCTCGTGGAACGGGGCAAAATTCTGGACCTGGCCATTCATTTACAGGACCCGACGCCGCTGGTTATCTTTGAAGCGCCGGAAAACGCGCAGATTTACTTTGATAACCAGCGTGTTGACCCGGCGGGCCCCATGCCGGTTGAACCCGGCGCCCATGAGGTAAAATTCCTGCTGAGCGATTACGCGATTGTCAAACCCCTGGTAGTGCAGAAAGGCAAGACCTACCGTGTAGCCATGGCGGTGGACGTGCTGGTCTCCGAGAGTGATTAGCGTTGTTCGGAAACTGAAGTTTCCAAAAAACAGTCAAGAATTTGCGGGATAAGGCCGATATATTATATGTCGGCGATATAGTTCCCCTCCCAAATCGCTATATCGCCGATATGCCTCAAGGGCAGGGCCGGTGGTGAATCCTTCAGGGTTTGCGCCGGTCTTTTTTTATTACCGGCGCTATTCACCTATCAGGGCATCGTACTTTTTGTTTTCCGCCTCAAGGCGCAGTAATTGTACCTTTTCTTTCTCCACTTCCAGTTCCAAAAGTTCCTTCTGATACCGCAGTTTTTCTATTTCGGCTGTCTGCTTGTTCTTTTTACTCAAATAAATAAACCTAAGAACCAACGCCGGCAGTCCCACAAAAAGAGACAGTACCGCTACACTCCCCGTAATAATTCCCGTCAAATCCATCACTGTTTCCTCCTTCCCCTAATTGGTGCACCAATCACGTCCCATTGGGTGGTGAGCATACCGCAAAGCATCAGGACAAAGCCCAGAAGCGTCCAGGGACCGGGTTTTTCCCCCAGAAGGAGCATCCCCCCCAGGGCGGCAAAGAGCCCTTCAAGGCTTAAGATGATGGTGGCGTGAGCGGGCGGCGCGTTCTTCTGGGCCACCGTCTGAAGGGTATAGGCGATACCCACCGATGCAAGACCGCCGTAGAGAATGGGGATAAGGCCGTTGATGATCTGAGAAGGCGCAAGGCGACCTGACCCCATACGGGCAATAAGCTCAGGGACGGTTTTCCAGATTATCGTTGTGGAATACCCCGGAACCAGGATGTCCGCCCAGAGGGCGACAAAGGGTTCCAGCAGAAACACGCCGGTAAGCGAATAGATACCGCAAAAGGCGAACTGCCCTGCGGAAAGCTGGATGGGATCGATGTGCTGTACCAGCCGGTCAATAAGCAGCACATGGCAGGTCCAAAACACCGCACTGAACATCATCAGTATATCGCCGGGATTAACCCCAAGATGCCCGGCGGCGCTGAGGAAGTAGAGCCCCGTCAGGGTAAACACCGCGCCTATCCAGGTGGGAAGCCCGGTTTTTCTGCCCAGAAAAATACCGAAAATGGGGGTCAGTACCACGTACAGACCGGTGATAAATCCGGCGTTGCCCACGGTGGTAAACAGTATCCCTAATTGCTGGAGGGCCACCGCAATAAAAAGACAGGTTCCCGCCGACAATGCGGCAAGAACCTTCCGGCCCCGCCCAACGCCGGGTGTGGCGGCCTGGCCTAGGCCTAGGCCTTGGCCTTTGGCCCTTCGGTACAGAATAAGGGGCAGCAGGGAAAGGCTCCCCAGAATGAACCGGATCCCGTTGTAGGTAAAGGGCCCCACATAGTCCATCCCGGAACGCTGGGCCACAAACCCGAAGCCCCAGATACCGGCGGTCAACAGCAATAACCCGTCCGCCCGTAACGCCTGTTTATTCATGGACACTATGGTATAATAAGCAGAAATCCATAACAAGAGATGAGGAGATGTTCCCATGAACGATACCGATACTACGATTACCCTGCTGCGGGAATCCGGCGCCATGCTGGAAGGGCACTTTCTGCTGTCATCGGGCCGCCACTCGAACCGCTACTTTCAGTGCGCCCGGCTGCTGCAATACCCGGACCGGGCTGCGGCGGCCCTGGCTCCCGTAGCCGCACGGATCAAGGCTGATATTGCGGCGGGTAAACTCGCCGTGGACGCCGTTGTCGGCCCCGCTATGGGGGGCATCATCGTAGCCTATGAGTTGGGCCGCCAACTGGGACTCCCCGCCTTCTTCACCGAACGGGACGATACGGGCGCCATGACCTTACGCCGGGGCTTTGAAGTCGAAAAAGGCCAACGTATCCTGATTGCCGAAGACGTGGTTACCACGGGGAAATCCTCCCGTGAAAGCGCTGCCGCACTGGAGGCCCAAGGAGCCGTGATCTGCGCCATTGCCTGCGTAGCAGACCGCCGCGCTCCCGGTGTATTTGGTTCTTCAGACTCCGCGATCCCGTGGCCTTTCTACGCGGCGGCAACGCTGGAGGCCGCCAACTGGAAAGCGGAGGACTGCGAGCTTTGTAAAAGAGGGCTGCCCTTTGTGAAGCCGGGGTCACGGAAGATATAGGAACATTGGGGAGGTTGTCATGATTATCGCGTTAAAACAGGATGCAGGCCGGGATGAGGTGCGGAACTTCGCCTCGGCGCTGGAAAAGCAGGGCGTAAAGATTCACTTCTCTGAGGGGGCATCCCAAACGGTGTTGGGGCTGGTGGGGGACACGACCCTCATCGATGAGGAGAGCCTCCTGGCCCATCATCTTGTGGAGAAGGTGATACGGGTGCAGGAACCCTACAAGCGGGCGAACCGGAAGTTCCATCCCGCCGATACCCGGATTGATGTTCCCGGTGCGGACGGGGTGGTCCGGCATATCGGCTCTGGGTATCTGGGGATTATCGCCGGGCCTTGTTCGGTGGAGAGCCGGGAACAGATTGTTGAAGTGGCCGGGGCGGTGAAGGCCGCCGGCGCAGGATTACTGCGGGGCGGGGCCTTTAAACCCAGGACCAGTCCCTACAGTTTTCAGGGTATGGGCTGCGACGGGCTCAATCTGCTGTTGGAGGCGAAGAAGGAAACCGGGCTGCCCATTGTCACGGAACTGATGGCGATTCATCAGCTTGAAGTGTTTGACGAGGTTGATATTATTCAGGTGGGCGCACGGAATATGCAGAACTTCACCCTCCTCAAAGAGTTGGGCCGCTGCCGCAAACCCATACTGCTCAAGCGGGGGCTGGCATCCACCATTACGGAATTGCTCATGGCGGCGGAGTATTTGATGGCCGGGGGTAACGACCAAATCATCCTCTGCGAGCGGGGCATACGCACCTTCGACAGCCACACCCGGAACACCCTGGACCTTTCCGCCATCCCGGCCCTGAAGCGGCAGACCCACCTCCCGGTAATCGTGGACCCCAGCCACGCCACGGGCATCGCCTGGATGGTCCCCGCCATGTCCAAAGCCGCCATTGCCGCCGGTGCGGACGGCATTATCGTGGAAGTCCACAACAACCCCGAAGCGGCCCTCTGCGACGGCGAACAGTCCATCACCCCGGAAGAATTCGGCGGATTGATGGGAATACTGCGGAAGTATGCGGAGCTTGAGGGGAAGAAGATTTGAAACCGATTACAGATTGTACCGTTGGTATCGTAGGGCTTGGAATTATGGGCGGGGCGATTGCTATGGCGCTCCGGCCCCTGAACCCGGCCCGGCTTTTGGCCTGTGATATTGACCGTGATACTGTTGCGGCGGCATTGGCGGACGGGGTGATTGACGAAGGTTTTACCAACGCAGTAAATCTATTGGGCCGCTGTGATGTAGTGTTTCTCTGTCTTAACCCGTCAACGCTGCTCCGTTTTATGGAAACCAATATGGCGGCTTTCAAACCCGGCGCATTGATCACCGACATCGCCGGGGTTAAGGGCGGCATTGTTACTGTTATGGAAACAAGCCTGCGGGATGATCTGGACTATATCCCCGGCCACCCCATGGCGGGTTCCGAGAAAGGCGGCTACGCACAGGCAAAACGCTGTAACTTTACGGGGAAGAACTATATCCTCACCCCCCTGGCACGGAACAAACCGGAAAATCTGGAATACTTAAAGGATATTATCTACCGCATGGGTTTCGGCAGAATTACTGAAACTACCGCGGCGGAACACGACCGGAAGATCGCCTTTACTTCCCAGCTTTGCCACGTAATCGCCGCAGCCCTCATCGACTGCGAGGCCGACACCGCCATTACCCGCTTCGGCGGCGGCAGCTTTGAGGACCTCACCCGGATAGCGATGCTCAACGCCCCCATGTGGACCGAGCTGTTCATCGAAAACCGCGCAGAATTACTGCGCCGCATCGAACAGTTTGAGGGAAGCCTGGACGCGCTGAAGGAGCTTATTACTGCGGGGGAAGGTGCCGCGCTGGAGAAGCGGCTGGCGGCGGTGCGGGACCGGCGGGGAGCGATGCGCGGGTAAAGGCTACGCGGAAAGCCGCTTAATAAGCGCGGCGGCGGTGTTCTCACCATCCAATGCGGACGAAACGATACCGCCCGCATAGCCTGACCCTTCCCCGGCGGGAAACAGGCCTGAAAGTACGGTACTCTCGAATGTTTCGGGGTTTCGCTTAATGCGTACCGGTGTCGATGTCCGTGTTTCCGGCGCAATGAGAAGCGCATCGGGGCAAATAAAGCCGTGCATCTTTTTTTCAAATTCGGGGAATGCCAACTGTAAGCGCCGTGCGATAAACAACGGCAGCCACGCATCGAGGCGCGAGGAGACAAGGCCCGGTGTGTATGAAGACGGCGGCAGACCGGCGGACAAGCGGCTCTTGAGAAAATCGGTAAGCCGCTGGGCGGGGGCCGCGTTTACCGCCGCACCCACGGCGGTTTCACGGTATGCTGTTTTTTCTATTGCCTCACGGAACGCAAGAGCGGAAAGTTCACCGTTACCCGGTATATCTTCCGGCCGCACTTCTACTACAATCGCCGCGTTCGACCAGCGGGAGTTCCGCCCGGCGGCCGACATTCCGTTGACCACCACTTCGCCCGGTGCACTTGCGGACGGCACAATCACCCCGCCGGGACACATACAAAACGAATACACTCCGCGCCCCTCAATCTGCGCGGTAAGCTGGTATCGGGCGGCGGGTAGGGACTGTTTGAATCTGCCATGATACTGAATCGCGTCGATTACGGTGCGGGGATGTTCGATGCGGACACCCACAGCGAAAGGTTTTGTCTCCAGTGCATCCGGTGCAACATCCGCGAGTAAGCGGTATATTTCCGGCGCCGAATGTCCTGCCGCCAGAATGACTGCCTCTCCGAATAGTTCCCCGGTGTTTGTACGCAGACCGGACAGTTTTCCGTTCTCAACAATGAAGCCCGTACAAAGGGTTTCAAAGTGAACTTCACCGCCCAATTCGCGTATCGTGTCCGTCATGGCGCCGATAATCGCGGGCAGCCGGTCGGAACCGATATGCGGATGGGCGTCAACCAAAATCGATTCATCGGCGCCGAAAAGGCACAGTGTTTCCAACACCCGGCGGATGTTCCCCCGCTTGTTTGATCGCGAATAGAGCTTGCCGTCGGAAAAGGTCCCCGCACCGCCTTCGCCAAAGCAGTAGTTTGAGTCCTGCGGTACTTCCCCGCCGCGTCCGATTGCCGCGATGTCACGCTTCCGTTCCTGCGTACGTTTACCGCGCTCCACAATAACCGGCTTTATGCCGTTTTCCAGCAGTTGGAGCGCCGCAAAAAGGCCCGCAGGCCCGCACCCAACGATGAGTACCGCCGGGTGTTCCGATGATACGGGCCCGAAAGTACGGAGAGCTGAAACACCATTGGTGTTGGGCGGTTCTTCATGTATGTACACCGTGAGCCGCAGATGAATTTTAATCCGTCCGTGCCGTGCGTCCAGCGACTTTTTGTTGATGATGATATGGTTTATGCCGCCGGGCGTACACGAAAGCGCGGCGGCGGCTTTTTGTTTGATTAGCGCGGTGTCGAATTCTTCACCCGGCGCTACAGTAATCGTACATTCATGAATCATTGAATGGTTCCCATTTGGTATTCAATAATCTCCTGTTCAATTCCTTTACCGCTCGCTTCAATTTTTTTTATAAGTTCATCCATACCCGGAAGTGCGCGGGTTTCGTCGTTGATTAACTTGATACGCTGCAGCATTGACGGCTCAAGTGTTCTGCCGTGCGCCAGATAGCGTTCAAAGGTGGATGCGTCCATATATACCGGCGTTACGCTTTGACCCGCGATGCTTGCATTGCGAACAATGCCGGCATTATTAATAATAGCTTGGAGTTCCTGCAAGATGAGTATGCCGTCGGGGTCCAGGTCGCCCGCGTGATAGAAAGTAAAACCTGATTTTGCGAGAATCGTTACCAGTGCGCGTACCGCCCGGTTGGGATGGCCGCCAACGTAGAGAAGACCGGTGTATTGGTGAGACGAGGCAGCGAGGGTGAAAAAGGTTTCCTTGTTTTCTATCATTAATACTGTAGGGAGTTTCACCGGTGATGATACAGCAGATTTAATAGATGTAATCTTTTGAATAGTAATAAGGGGTAGCGTTAGTATTGAACCGCTTTCATTTATCAGGGGCTGCGACTCTTCAATGTTGATGGTAATGTGTCCGGCTATCGAAGTTTCAGGAAATGAACGGTCGAGCAATGAAATATCCGGGACGGCGATTCCCTGACGTTCCGCACGGGTAAAAATCGTTTTATATGAATTGATGAGTGCTTCAAGCTTTTTTGAATCGTTGTAGAGCGAAACCGACAAGGCGCGGATGGTACGGTTTGTGGGACTTGAAAGGGTTTTGAAAAGCAAGGCCAGTTCCTGAATCGATTTCGCGGTAATACCGCTAGCGGCATCGGAAGCGCGTATTGTTTCCGCAAGAAAAAAGAAAAAGGCGCGGGCTTTTGCGGCATTGGGATCTTCATTATTATTCATTTGCCCGGCGGCTTCGCGGGCTGCGTTCCGCGCCGCCTCCGCTGTGGTTTTAGGCGACGGCTTTTCTGTCAGTTTATAAAGCTGTTCCATGTCGGAGCAGACAAGGGCGGAAAGCAGATCGCCCTTCCGGTGGCGAACCCACACAAGGGAGAGGAAGCGCTGCCGTTCAAGGGATTCTGCGGCATCAAGGAAAGAGTCCTTTTCGTCAGGGGAAGCCTTGTCAAAACCGGGGAATATCTTTACTGCCGGAATACGCAGTACGCGATTTTCTGTGGAGCAGTCTTTATTGCCGGGTTTCGCCGCCGCAGATTTCGGGTAGCGCTCTATAAAAGCATTGATGATGTGCTCTTCCCAGAAGGTCATGCGTTCTCCATTGCCTCAAGAGGGGAACTGCGGACCTCCGGTCCGACACTGCTTCGCAGTTCGGTTGAGGTCCCATGGAAATCCCAGACCCGTGCAGAACGGCCGTGGCGCACAACAAGGTTTGTGCGATCCACAAGCGGGGCGATGGCTTCAATTTTTTCCGGGGGGACGGCGCTGATGAGCTGTATGTTAAGGTCCTTATAAAAGTTGAGTATCTTGATGATGCGTTCGTCGTCCATGCGGTTAAAGGCTTCATCAAACATCACCAGGCGTATGGTGTGTTCGGGGCGGTTCTTGAAAAAACGGTAAAAACTTGCGGCAATGGCAACATAATAGGGGGTCTGGGTTTCGCCACCGGACTTCTCGCGGATCACTTTGGAGAGTGAACTTTGATCATTGGTGTCCGTGTCGGTGATTTTTATGTCGTACTGGAAATAAGTGCGGTAATCGCAGATGCTCCGCATTTCCGGGGAACCAAGGTCGGTGGTAAGGATTTTTTCAAAAAGGCTTTCAACGGCCCTGTGTTCTTCAGGGTCGTTGATTTGGGAAAAGAGACCGTCCTCCATGGTTGGGATGGCCGCAGTTTTCTTGATGATTGCGATTTGGCCTTTACGGTCGTTTTTTTCCGCAAGGGTAAAACTGTACTGGTCGCGGCCAAACGAAAGGGCTTTAAGAATATCGTTTATCTCCTTAAAACTCTCACGGGCTATTTCTATGTTCTCGTTAAGGTTAGAGATAAAATGTTCCTTAAATTCCTTTTCGGCATCCCGTTTCGCCCTTTCTATCTTTTCCCGATACTCAGGCAGCTCGGATGTTTCAAGGCGCTTTAACAGTTTTTCCGCTTCGTCATTTTCCGCGGGGTCTATGGGGAGATACGTGTGAAAATCCCTGTCGTAGTTGTGGACCAGATCGGCGTATTCGCTGCGGCGGTTTTTGACGCTGGTTTGGTAGCCCTTCAAATTCGATTCATATTTACTGGAAAGGTCGTAAATATTTTCTTTGCCGAGCTGCTTTTCCGCGTACTCCTCACATTCGCCTATTTCGATGGGATGGTTTTCGCCGAAACGCTGTATAGCCTGTTCCTGTTCTTCGATAGCGGCTTTTATGCTTTCCATTGAGGCACGGCAGTCTATACTGATCTGGTTTTCACTTCCCCGCTCTGTGTAGTATTTTTGCAGTTCTCCATCGCTTTCACGTATGCGCCGTGCAAGCTCATCCCGCTTTTCCTGGAGTTCCCGGAAACTTTTTGTGTCAATGGCGGAAAGTTCTTTTTCAGCTTCCGTTACATCCCGGTGCATTTTTAAAGCGGCAGCAACCGAGGGGAGGAGGTAGCTCAAATCGATAAGGGTACGGCCTGCCCTGCGGAAAATTTCTTCCTGTTGGGCGGCCGCTTGTTCCTGCGCCGAGGCCTGTTCAAGCGCCTTTTCCAGACGCAGTTTTTCTGCGGTAAGAAATGCTTTGCGTTCCTTCTGGGCCGCCTTGCCCAGGTAATGGCGGCTGTAGATATTTTGATCGATGCGGGACGCAGTAAAACCGGAATAGCGCATACATTCTTTGGTTACTGCGGAGCTAAAGTTTTTAAGGCTCTTGATGTCGGCGCAGATTACCGTGCCCAACACATAATCGATGTAATGCCGGGCATAGACCGATTCGGTTTCCACAAGAAGACTGAGAGAGTTCTTCTGTGCGGGGTTCCGTTCAAGGGCATCGCGCATTTTTTCAAGGTTTGGCAGAAAGGCGCCTGATATGTGGCGGGGGAGACGGTCATAAATTTCGAGCGCCCTCTGGAAGTCTTTCGGGTCAACCAAAATAGCAAAACGGCGGGTATTGAGCCAGCCTTCAACCGCGTCGGTCCAGGCGGGATCGGTTATCTCGGCGACATCGGCAAGAATAGCGGCGGTGATGCCCTCCTGTTCGAGGGCCGCTTTAAGGGCGGCAGGCGCATCGGGATAGCGCAGCAAACCCCGTTCAAGTTCGGCCAGTTCCGCCGAGGCTTCACGCAGGGCAAGGGCGGCTTCATCTTTCTGTATGCGGGCGGCGTCTTTTTCCGCACGGGCTGTATGCTCATCGTCTTCAATCTTTTGGCTGTCGTCTGCGGGATTCTCGCCCAGTTTGCGGCCCAGCATGGCTTCACACTGGGCTTTAAGGGTATGGTAGCGTTCGGCTTTGGGCCTTTCAATTTCAAGATCGTTTTTAAGCCGGTTGATGCGATCCTCAATCTGCATGTACAGGATATGGGCATCATTGGCGGCAAGACTGGCATCGGTTTTTCGCAGTTCGTTTTCCCATTCAAAACGGTTCCCGTTAAGTTCGGCTATTTTCTGTTCCAGGGATTTCAGCTTTTCTTCGGCGGTAGTAAGTCTGCGTTCTTCCCGCTGGTTTTTTTGGAGTTCCTCGTCCCGGTGAATACGGAGCATGAGGTATTCCTGTTTCAGGATGAGCCCTTCGTACATGCGCCATTCCGCAGCCTTTGCGCTGATTTTTTTCAGCGTCGCTATGCGCTCCACCGCGCCTTTGGCTTCGCGCTCCGCTTCTTTATAGCTTTCAAGGTTGTTTTTCATATCCTGTATCTCAACAGGTTTTTCTTCCAGAATATAATCGCATACAAAACGGTCTACCGAAATCATGGGCGTAAAACTCACCGACCGGGTAAAAGCCTCAAGGTAGGGGCTGTACTCAATATTGCGCCGCCGTACTCCGATTGCATTGGTGAATTCATTCAGGTACAATTTCTTCGATTCAAAGGTTTCCATTTTTTTATCGGCCGCCGAAGCCGCGCCACTCCAGGTATCCTTAAGCTGCCGGAAGTTAAGGGGCTGCTCCTCTGCGGTACGCACCGTTAGTGCGGCAATGGGTAAGCCGCCCATCCAAAAGTGTTCATTGTAATTGCCATCGGTGTAGGCTTCCACACAAACCCCGGCAGATAAAACCTCTCCGTCCGGGAGGGAGAATTCCAGCATCACATGGGCTACGGTATCACCCCGGTAGTAATCGGTAGAATCACTGCCGACTTTGCACCGCACATAACCCAACAGGTCCCGGCCGCTCTTGCGTTCCCCCGCCGCAGCGTTGAATTTTGCCTTGCGGAGATCCGCCGCCATAGCGTATTGAATTGCGTCGAGTATGGTGGTCTTACCTGAACCGTTATCACCGGAAAAAAGACAGCGGTTTCCTATGGCGATGACCGTATCATCAAAGTTATGCCAGTTCACGAGGCGTACGCGTTCAAGGGTGATCATTCTGTGTCCTTTACTTGATCCAGCCGGTTTCTTGCCCGCTCAATGGATTGTTTTAGCTTTGTTTCCAATAATTTTATATCAGGAAGCTTTGTTAAGTAATCGGCAACTTTGATATTACTTTTATCAAGCTGCATTAACTCGATATGTTCCTGGTTCTTACCCGAACATAAAATTAAGCCGATGGGCTGATTTTCACCTTCCTGCACTTCATACTTTTCAAGCCAGCGTAGATAGAGTTCCATCTGTCCTTTATACGCCGCCTTGAATTTTCCCAGTTTTAAGTCAATTGCTACAAGACATTTTAACCGCCTGTGATAAAAAAGCAAATCAATATAGTAATCTTCGTTATCAATGGTGATTCTCTTTTGACGTGCCATAAAGGCAAAATCGGTTCCAAGTTCGATAATAAATTTTGTCAATTCCGCCAGGATTGCTGATTCAAGATCCTTTTCAGAATATACATCTGATAACCCAAGATAATCCAGAAAATAGGGATCACGGAATACGAGGTCGGGAGTTAGTTTGCCTTCTTCCTTTAATAAGGCTAGATCTTGTGTTATTACTGTGTCTGGTCTTTTGCTGACAGCGGTTCGTTCGAAAAGCATGGAATCAACCCGATTCTGCAAGGTTCTGACATCCCATCGTTCCAATTTAGTCATTTCAATATAAAAATCCCGTTTTATCGATCCATCAAGATACATTATAATTTTTATCTGGCTCCAGTTCAATTGTCTCCACAATGTAGAGACAATCTTCCTGTCAGGAAAAATTTCGGCAAAGTGAACGCAATGCCATAGTTGTTTGGTACTCCATCCCCGGCCATATTCTTCAGTTAATTTCCGGGAAAGAAAAATAACTGTTTGTTTGCCGTATTCCGCCCGTTCACTGGACAAAGCCTTTGCTTGAATCCTTTTGCCAACATACCAATTGAGCATAGTTATTTCTGCATTGACCGATTGGGCAACTTTGTTCCGGCTTTTCTCAATGAGGTCTCGTATTTCTTTATAAAAAACATTCTGGAATTTAATTAATTCCATTTTTTTCTCCATCGCTTTTCGCCGCTATTGATGACGAAATCTGCGCCATAAGTTCGTCAATGCCGTCACGGTCGATGCCCATGGCGAGACTGGGGTAGAGGATCATGGTTCCTTCGGGGTCGGCAAAGTCGGATGTGTCGAAGGCTATCACTTTATACGTTTGCAGGCGGCGGAAGATTTCTTTTTGGCGTGTCTTTTTAAGTTTTTCGTCTGCCATGGCGTTGTAGCGGTCAACAAAATCACCAATACGCACGGTGGGGAACGCGGTAAGAAAAAGTTCGGCCCGCTTTTCTTCGTAGAGGAGCCGGGCCACGAGGAAAGCGCAGGTTTCTTCCCGGCCAAGGCGCAAGCGGGTATCACCCCCTCCCCGGAAACTTACCACACCAAGGCTTTCATCCCGCCACAGCTCCGCGTCCATGCAGGAAAACCACGCGTCAAACAGTGAACCGTTGCGTATGGTAAAATCGTAGAGGTCCCGTTCTTTTTCAATGCCCCGGATGATGAATGTTTTTGCAAGGAGGGTGCGCACCGCTGTTTTAAACATATCAAAATCGGCGGCGGTTAATTCGGTGATAAGGGACAAACCCTGTAGCTCCGTCATGCTTTCTTCCTTAGTAAAAGATCCGGCACCGCATATCCCGCAGCGTCAACGGATTCATAGCCGGATTTTTCTTCAATGTTGTAATCGAAGGTCTGCCGGGAATCGGCGTACAGCACCGAATAGATAAAGCGGATAAAAGAGGCTTCATCCTGCACCAGGTCTGTAGCGGCAAGAAGCCGTTCCCCTCCGCCATGTTCATCAAGCCATGCGCTTACCCGTTTAGTGCCGAGCTGATTGAGCAGCCGGTCCATGAACCGTGTTTCTGCCCTTTCGAGGGCGGCATTGTCCACCGGCGCCGCAGCCCGGATAAAATCGGGGGCCTCTTTTTTCTGCCGTTTATACAGCGACTCTGGCGCAAAGGTTCTGATCCGGTGCAGCCGGTGGGTCAGCTTTTGATAAAGCCCCCTGTTCCCGCCGTGGATTTCCTTTACCAGTGCGCCGATTTTCCCCGCAATGGTTGAATCAGGTTCCAGCAGCACTTTTATCCGTTCTGTGCTGGATCGCGCATAAAGGCTGTTCCGGTGATCGATTTCACGCAGCAGGGGATCTACCGCGTTTAACGTACTGCGGATTTCTTCGAGCATATCCAGAAGCTGCCGTTTACATTCCGTTTGCGTTTGTGCCTTCATCACCGCGAGTTTCCGGGCGCTTGCGTCAAGCCACGCATCGTTACGCAGAAGGTCTCCCACCTGTTCCAGAATCTTCGGCCTGTAGCGGGAAAGGTTATCCGATGTTTTTAAACGCTTGTACGCGGCGTCAAGCACCTGGGGTGCGTATTCATCGTATTGTAAGTGAAGTATGCCGGAAATACCGAATTCTGCGGCATCAACACTAATCCTGTCATAGTATCCCTTAATGCTCTGGGAAAGTACCTTTAGTGAATCAAGCAGGGCCAGCGTTTGGCTATAGGCGTTCCGCACTGCGTAATGTCCGTTGTCGGTCACCGCATCGGTACAGAGCAGGGAATAGATGGCAACCACATGGCTTTCATATTCTGTTTTAAGGCCCTCATCAACCTTTGCGAGGGCTTCCAGAAAAGGGCGTCCCTGTGGAGTGATGTTGATAACCTTGGTGTAATCGCTTAGGGTCTCCTCGTCGAGCCATCCTGAAGCGATGAGTCTGCGGAGAAAACGACTTGCTAGGGCGCGGTCATTCAGGAGGAGGGGAACAGCGTGAGATGTGCCTTGAGGGGCAGCATTTTCCTGTTCGCGCTCATCTTCTTCATCGGAGTCCAGTTCTGGCGCCTGGAGATCGGCCTCATTTTCACCGGCCTCGTCAGTATCACCCAACAGACCTACTGTGTCCGACGGACCTACTGTGTCCGACGGACCTACTGTGTCCGACAGATCTACTACGTCTGCTGTATCAGACGACTCATCCGCCAGTGTGTTCCGGTGGAGGCCCAGATAATCAACAAAGGAACGCACTACCTGTTCACGTTCAATCCCCCGCGCGTTTTCCTGAAAGAGGCGGTAGTAAATGAGCAAAAGATTTGCGTAATGTTCCCGGTTTACCCGTGCCAGCGGAGAAAAGAAGTTTTCTTTCAGGGTGGCAAAGACCCCGGTACCAAGGGGCATATACTCCCTACTTCACGACGATATTCACGAGCTTCCCCGGCACGGTGATCACCTTCACTACGGTCTGCCCCTCAAGCCACTTGAGGGCGCCCGGCATGGCAAGCGCCGTTTTCTCCAGCGTTGCCTTGTCCGTCCCCGCCGCAACCGTAAACTTGTCGCGGATCTTGCCGTTCACCTGAACCACCACCGTCACCTCATCGTCCACCGTGAGCTTTTCATCATAATCAGGCCACACCGATTTTGACACCGATTCTGCGTGGCCCAATTTCTCCCAAAGCTCCTCCCCCAGATGGGGGGCGTAGGCGCTTACCATTGTGACCAGAGGCTCCCACAGTTGGCGGGGAACCTGTTCCAGCTTCGCCAGTTCGTTTGAGTAGACCATCATGGCGCTGATGGCGGTATTGAAGTTGAGGGTGTCCGTATCAGCACTCACTTTCTTGATGGTTTTGTGCAGAAGCCGGACAAGGTCGTCGTAGTTAGATATGTTTTGCGTAGCTGGCGCAGTTCCGCTTTGCGGAACTGCATTGCGCTCCGCAGGAGCGCACCGCTTCGTAGGAGCGCACTTCTCTGCTATTGCCCAGAGCCGCTCCAGAAACCGCGATACCCCCACGAGGCCCGCCGTCAGCCAGGGCTTGGTCACCTCCAACGGCCCCATGAACATCTCGTAGATCCGCATGGAATCGGCGCCGTAGGTTTTTACTATGTCGTCGGGGTTGATCACGTTGCCCCGGCTCTTGCTCATCTTCTGGTTGTCTTCCCCCAGAATCATCCCCTGATTCACCAGGCGCTGAAAGGGCTCTTTGGTGTTGACCAGCCCCAGGTCGTACAGCACCTTGTGCCAGAAACGGCTGTAGAGGAGGTGGAGTACCGCGTGTTCAACCCCGCCAACGTAGAGGTCCACCGGCGCCCAGTATTCGATCGTGTCTTTCGCGGCGAAGGCCGTGTCGTTGCGGGGGTCGAGATAACGGAGATAGTACCAGCAGGACCCGGCCCACTGGGGCATGGTGTTGGTTTCCCGTTTCGCCGGGCCGCCGCATTTGGGACAGGTGGTATTCACCCAGTCGGTGATTCCCGCCAGGGGCGATTCGCCGGTGCCGGTGGGCGCGTAGGACTGTACGTCCGGCAGGGTCAGGGGGAGGGCGCTCTCCGGCAGGGGCACGATTGGGGAACCGTGCTCCGCACCGCAGTGCTCGCAATGCACTACCGGTATCGGCTCGCCCCAGTAGCGCTGGCGGCTGAAAATCCAGTCCCGCAGTTTATAGTTCACCGCCCGCTTCCCAAAGCCCTGTTCTTCAACCCAGTCGATTACCCGCTTCTTCGCCTCCGCTGTGGGCAGCCCGTTGAACTGCCCGGAATTGACCGCCCAGCCTTCGGCGGCCCGGCAGGCTTCGGGTTCCGCTGTGTAATCCTTTCCCGCTTCCGGCTTATCCGCCGAAACAACCTCTATAATAGGAAGATTAAACGCCTTGGCAAAATCCCAGTCCCGCTCATCGTGGGCGGGGACGGCCATGATCGCGCCGGTACCGTAGGAAATCAGCACGTAATCCGCAATCCAGACGGGAATCTTCGCCCCGTTTACGGGGTTAATGGCGAATGCGCCGGAAAACACCCCGGTCTTGTCCTTGGCCAAATCGGTACGTTCCAGGTCGCTCTTCTTGGCCGCCGAATCGATATAGGCCGCCACCGCCGGTTTTTGCGCTGCCGTGGTGATGGTCTCCACCAGGGGATGTTCCGGCGCCAGTACCATGTAAGTTGCGCCGAACAGCGTGTCGGGCCGGGTGGTGTAGACTTCTATAACAAGGTCTTCGCTTGAGGTATGCAGTTTCGCCTCATGCGAAACTGCAAGCGGTTCCGCTATGCGGAACCGCACGTTCGCCCCCTCACTGCGGCCAATCCAGTTGCGCTGCATCATCTTGACCGGTTCGGGCCAGTCAAGGCCGTCAAGGTCTTCAAGGAGCCGCTCGGCGTAGGCGGTGATCTTCAATATCCACTGGCGAATCCGCTTACGGGTTACCTTGGTTCCGCAGCGGTCGCAGAGGCCGTCCTTCACTTCTTCGTTGGCCAGGCCGGTCTTGCAGGAGGGGCACCAGTTAATCGGGCTTTCCGCTTCGTAGGCCAGCCCCTTCTCATAGAGCTTGAGGAAGATCCACTGGGTCCAGCGGTAGTAGTCGCTCTTTGAGGTGTCCACCTCCCGGTCCCAGTCGTAGGAAAAGCCCAGGGATTTAATCTGGGTACGGAACTTGTTGATGTTCGCCGCCGTAGTCACCGCAGGGTGGGTCCCGGTTTTGATGGCGTAGTTCTCCGCAGGCAGCCCAAAGGCATCGAAGCCCATGGGGTGGAGGACATTGTATCCCTTCATGCGCAGGTAGCGGCAATAGATGTCCGTAGCGGTGTATCCTTCGGGGTGCCCCACGTGGAGGCCCTGCGCGGAAGGGTAAGGGAACATATCCAGCACATAGCGGCGCTTGTCCTGGGGAAACCGGGGGTCCTCCTCAGCCTTGAAGGTCTTGTGCTCCTCCCAAAACCGCTGCCATTTGGGTTCAATTACATCAAAGGGATACTTGGGCATGGTGTCGCGCTCCTTTTACCGGGTGTATAGGGTTAGCATACCCGGCGGGTGGGGGGTGTTACAAGACAACGGCCTGTATGCCGGTAATGCGCATTGAGAATTGCCCGCCTACAACACCAACACCAACATCCCCACCGTAATCAACACCCCGCCGATAACCGCCTTAACCGTAATGGTTTCCTTTAACACAACAAATGCCAACACCATACCCAGCACCACGCTGAATTTATCAAGCGGTATCACCTTTGAAGCTTCGCCGGTTTGCAGGGCACGGTAATAGCACAGCCAGGAAAGGCCCGTGGCAAGACCCGACAGGATTAAAAACAGCAAATTCTTGTGGCCGATGTTGACCATGTCCTGCTGTTTGCCCGTGATGAACACAATGCCCCAGGACATGATGAGTACCACAATGGTGCGGATCGCGGTGGCTAAATTTGAATTGATGTTCTCAATGCCGATCTTTGCCAGAATCGACGTGAGGGATGCGAACAGCGCTGAAAGCAGGGCGTATACAATCCACATGATTACTGCGCTAAATTCCGCTGCTGTCCGCGGACGGCGAAGCCGGGGGAATAATATCCGGGGTGTCTTTCCGTATCCGTTTTTCTGAGGGAATCCACCTGGCCAGAATCGCGTCCAGTTTGGCGATCTCGATGGGCTTGGCGAGATAATCGTTAAAGCCGTTGGCCAGGAACATCTCCCTCATGCCAAAGACCGCGTTGGCGGTCAGGGCTACAACGGGCAGGTCCCGAAAGCGGGGCTCGCCAAGCGCACGGATGGCGGCAGTCGTCTCAATACCGTCCATGCCGGGCATCATGTGGTCCATGAACACTAAATCGTAATGGTGTTTTTTTACCAAGTCTACTGCGGCGTGGCCGTCGTAACAGGAATGGATTATGGGCTGATAGAGGGACAACAGTCCTTCTGCTACTTTTACGTTGGTGGCAATATCATCAACGATAAGAATCCGTGCATCGGGCGCAATAAACCGGACTGAAGTACGCGGAATGCTCTGCTGTTTCCGTAAATCAGAAATAGTCCGGTGGTTAAGTACATTGGCAATGGACACCACATACGCGGGCATGACCAGCATGGGGATATTGTGCCAGGACACCAACTCGCCGGGGTTTGCCAGTACCGCAAGACTGGTAGGCAGGAACCGGGTTTGGATTTTTTCCGCCGCCTCTTCCACAACCTTGGCAGGTACAAACGCGAAGGGATAGGCCCCATGTTCAAGTTCCCGGAAAAATTCGGTGCGGGTGGTACAGCGGGAGGCGGGAACGTGGAGGCGGTCCAGAGTCTCCATGATCGACTCGGCATAGACATCCCGTTCTTCAAAGCAGAGAACCCGTTTGCCCTCGGCGTTTTCCACCATAGCAAGCCCTTCGGTATCCTCAAAGCGCTGGGTCACGGCGGCGGTGAAGACTGAGCCCTTGCCGTACTCGCTGGTGACGGACACATCCCCGCCCATAGCCCGGCAGAGGTTCCGGGTGATAACCAGCCCCAGCCCGGTACCTTCCACCCCCCGGTTTTTTGCCGCATCAAGACGCACAAAATTGTCAAAGATCGACGAAAGGTCTTTCTTCCTTATGCCGATACCGGTGTCGGCGATTTCAAAGGTAAGGAATACCCGGCTGCCGTCCCGTGAAACACTGCGGACATTGAGGGCGATGTACCCCTCGTGGGTGTATTTGACGGCGTTGGACAGAAGGTTAATCAGTATCTGTTTGATCCGGGTCTCGTCGCCGATTAGGGCGTTGGGAACGGAAGGGTCTATGTTGGCGATAAATAGCACCGGCTTTTCCGCCACTTGCACCCGGATCATGCTGATCACGTCGTTTAAAAGGGAGGCGAAATAGTAGGGAACCGGGGTTATCTGGAGGGTCCCCGCCTCGATCCGGGAGATGTCCAGAATATCATTGATAATGGCAAGCAGGTTATGCCCCGCCTGTTTTATGCCCCCCAGGTATTCCATCACCCGGGCGGGGTCCTGATCCCGCAGGGCCAGTTCGCTCATGCCGATGACGGCGTTCATGGGGGTGCGGATTTCGTGGCTCATCTGGGCCAGAAAGGTCGATTTATAGGCGCTTACCTCATCGGAGCGGATTTGGGTGGCGTTGATCCTCAGCATGATCAGACTGAAAAGGATAATCAGAATCAACCCCAAAAAGGCAGGGTGTATTTCCATGCTATAAAGACTGTGGTAATAGGTATCCATAGGGGTAACCAGCGCCATGTACCAGCCGTTAAAGATCTGCCGGACGTATACCGTGGCGGGCCTGCCGTCGATGTCCGTAATCCGCATGTTGCTAATCGTGCCGTCCCGGGCCAAAAGGTCCGCAAGCGCGGCGTAATCATCGTTCAGTTCCTGAATATTCAGGCCTATACGGTCTTCGCCGGGGTGGGTTATCACCATCATATCCTGATTGATAACGATGCCGTAGTTGCTGGCGGATCCCTCGTTCAGGAACCGGGAGTATTGGCTGAACCAGACCAGGTCGATATCCAGCATCAACATCGAATCGTAGAGCTTCTGCACGGCGGTGATGATCACATCCCCGGTTATGGAATCAACGTAGGGGGCGGTATAGACTATCTGCCCTTCTGTGAGGTGTGCCGCCGCCTGGTACCAGGGCCGCGATTCGGGTGAATAGCCGGGAGCGGGCTCAACCCCGGTCCCGTCGAGAAACGTGCCGTTAATATACCCGTACACGCCGTAAAAGCCGGGGAGCCCGTTCACCTCCCGCCCCATCCAATCGACCGTATCCAGCAGATAGGCCAGGATCGCGTCATTGCTTTCTCCCCGGTCCAGCATACCCCGGATGGTGTGGTAGGCGTTGAGGAGCATCAACTCCGAACGGGTCAGCCCTTCGGCGATGTTTGCCTCGGTAGTACGCAGGACACCATCGGCATTTTTCTCCGCCTGGTCCTGCATCACCTGGTTAGCCGAATAATAGCCCACTACCACCATCAGGACAAACGCTATGATTACCATGATAAGATAGGGGAAGCTTTTTCGTAATAATTGGACCCAATTCATGTTATTTCCTGATTGGTATTATAAGATACGGCTAGTTTAGATCAGGGGCGGGAGTTTTCATAGGGGGGGCAGGGGAAATTGGTGCCAGGCATACACGGGCGAGGGAGGGGCAGCCCCTACCCTCACTAGTCGGGGGAGTCTGCCTACGGAGCCGTCGCTTCGCTAGTCTCCTCTGGCAGGGAATCCCGAGAGCCGTTCGGGCAGGGGCTGTCCCTCCCCTGCCCGCCTTTGTCGGCTATATCAAGAATTGCCATTTCGCTTTGGAGTGGGGAAGAGCCGTTTTGCTCCGGGCGGTGCCAGGCACCTTTTTTGGCTGAGTGGGGAAGAGCCTCTGGGGGCTTGGTGTGAAGGGGGCGGGGCCATCTGCTGGACAGGGCAGAAACATTTAACGTGGCGCCTGGCGCCTTGACGCTTTTTTGCAAACTGTGGTATGCTGATAACGCTATGAGCGACAGTCAGAAAAACGATTTTTCTCCAAATGCGCCGCGCTTGGCACGAAATTTGCTCTCTCTCTCATATTCGCATCTCCCCTTCTGAGCATTTTTTAAGGGGCGGCTCTGCCCAAAACCTGACACGCATAATTATCATCTCATAACCAACCATTATTAAAGGAGCATTGTAATGAAGAAAAGCAGCGTAATAACAAAAACAGCGGCAGCATTGCTGACATTCGCCCTGGTACTGGCAGGGTGTAACCCCGATCCCGATCCGGCCCCACAGGAACAGCCCGGGACAGAAAAGCCGGATCCGGAAAAACCCGGAAAACAAGCCCTGGCCGGAACGGTTGCGATTGACGGCACGGCAAAGGTCAACCAGACTTTGACTGCCAACACGGATGGCTTGACGAATAAATCCGGCGATGCATCGTATCAGTGGAAAGGCGATGACCAGGCGATTCCCGGCGCGACAACGCAAACTTTCAAGATTCCGGCGTCGCAGTTTGGCAAAGAAATAACGGTTGTCGTGTCATTCTCTGGCAATACCGGCAACGCGACATCTGCGAAAACGAGCGCAATTGGCATGCCGGACTTTGAGAATGTCAGCATTTCGATCACCGGCGACAATCTGATCGGCGGCACCTTGTCCGCAACAATCAGCGATCCGAACGGCAACGCGTGGGGAACCCCGACCTTTGCCTGGACATACGACGAAGCGGGCGGTGCGGCGCGCGGATCGGCGCAAACCGTCGACCTGAACGCGAACGACATCAGCAAGAAACTGAAAGTCGTGGCGCAATATCAGAACGGAAATACATCGACGGCGACGAACAATGTCGTTCCGACACCGGCATTTGATCTGGCTCTGTCGGGCAATGCGGAAATCACAAATCCTGCGACTTCGGTTTCGATGAATCCGACATTTACAAACGTCTTCGGCACGCCGAGCGTTTCGTATTCATGGACAGTGGACGGCGCGGCGGCGGGAACATCGCAGTCTTTGCCGATCACGGCCGCGCACGATGGCAAGGCGATTGCTGGCACCGCGACAGTGGCGCCATACGCAGGCTGGACCCCGGCCAATAGCCCGATCTCCACACCCGCCGGAACCGCGGCATTGAAAAATCTGG
>BNVD01000003.1 GCA_025997835.1 Spirochaetia bacterium | reverse complement strand
CGCGCTTATGACTCTTGCCGAATACGCACAGGATTACGGCGATGATGCATTCAGAAAAAAAACGGCGGCAGTTATCGCGCGTAATATTCCTGATATCCTCAGTGAACCAATACAAAAGAAGTGCGCAGCAAATGTTGAAAAAATAAATTCCGGGGAACGGGATTTCTTTTTTTAGGAGTAGTGTATGGAACGAATCGCGGTTATCGGGGCTATTCTGGAAAATCCGCAGCAGTGCCAAAAGGTATTTAATGATACGGTCTCTGCCTTTAAAGACATTATCAAAGGACGAACCGGCATTCCCTTTAACGAGGAAGACATGGCGGTGATCTCTTTAATCCTTAAGGGCGAGCTTGACGAAATTAACGCCCTAACCGGAAAACTTGGCAACATACACGGTGTTACGGTTAAAACGGCTGTTTCAAAGGGCAGTGAGTAGTACTGAATGATTAATATGACCAATTTTAGCGACCGTGAATTATTGCACTACATCACCTGCGACGATGCAGATGAGATGGCGGACCTGTTTGCCGAGGCCCGGCAGGTGCGGCAGCGGCATTACGAAAAGGATGTTTACTTTCGCGGTCTTGTCGAGTTTACCAATTACTGCCAAAACGACTGCCTTTATTGCGGATTACGCCGCAGTAACACAGCAATCGGACGGTACCGCCTAAACCGGGAAGAAATTCTTGACTGCTGCAGAGTAGGCGATAGTTTAGGATTTAAAACCTTTGTACTGCAGGGCGGCGAAGATCCCTTTTACACCGATGATATGCTGGAATCGATTGTCCGTGCTATACGGGTGGAATTTCCCGATCATGCCATTACATTATCGATCGGGGAGCGCACACAGGAAAGCTACCGGCGGCTTTTTTCCGCCGGCGCCAACCGGTATCTGCTGCGCCACGAAACGGCAAATGAGGCGCACTATAAAAAGATGCATCCCCCCTCGATGAGCCTTGCCAACCGCAAGGCCTGTCTGTTTGCCCTTAAAAAAATGGGCTACCAGACGGGGGCGGGCTTTATGACCGGATCGCCCTTCCAGACACCGCAGTGCCTTTTGGAAGACCTGCGCTTTTTGCAGGAACTACAGCCTGAAATGGTCGGTATCGGCCCGTTTATTCCGCAATCGGATACCCCCTTTGCGTCATATCCCCAGGGCAGCCTCAACCTTACCCTGCGCATGGTTGCCCTTACCCGTCTGCTGTTACCCAACAGCCTAATCCCTGCCACTACCGCTCTTGGCACCATCGATCCGCAGGGGCGCGAACTTGGACTCATGGCGGGGGCAAATGTGGTTATGCCCAATCTGTCGCCGCAGGAAAAACGCAAACTCTACGCCCTCTACGACAACAAAATCTGCACAGGAGACGAGGCGGCAGAATGTATACGCTGTATGCGTCTCCGTATCACCAGTTTCGGTTTTGTCCCAAACATGGGACGGGGAGATTATAGAAAATGAGCATGAATGAAACACCAAGTTCAGAGCGGGTACACATCGGTTTCTTCGGACGGCGCAATGCGGGTAAATCAAGCCTGGTCAACGCGGTTACGGGGCAGGACCTGGTAATAGTATCGGAGGTGAAAGGTACCACCACCGATCCGGTCTCCAAATCGATGGAGCTGCTACCGATAGGGCCTGTCCTTATCATCGACACGCCCGGCATCGACGACGAAGGGGCGTTAGGGGAACTGCGGGTCCGCAAAGCACAGAAGGTGCTCAACAAGACCGATATTGCGGTGCTTGTGGTTGACGCTTCGGACAGTGACGGCGGGGGCGAGAAGCGCCCCCTATTAACAGAAGCAGAAAACGATCTTGTACGTATTTTTCAAGCCAAAAAAGTTCCTTTTCTTGTGGCATACAACAAAAGCGATTTACTGTCGAAACTCCCTGAGGAAGGGGCAAACGAGATTTTCGTAAGTGCCCAAACCGGAGCAGGGATCACCGCACTAAAAGAGCGGATTGCCCATATTGTTCGTACCGACGACCCTAAACTTAAAATCGTGGGCGGCCTGATTAAACCGGGCGACACGGTAGTGCTGGTGACTCCTATCGATTCGGCGGCGCCCAAGGGACGGCTGATCCTGCCGCAGCAGCAAACAATCCGTGATGTTGAGGAAGCAGACGGGATTGCCGTTGTGGTCACCGAAAAACTGTTTACCGCGGCGCTTAACGGGTTACGGCACAAGCCCGCACTGGTTATCACCGACAGTCAGGCTTTTGCGAAGGTCAGTGCGGAAACGCCTTTAGATGTGCCGCTGACCTCGTTTTCGATACTGTTTGCCCGCTATAAGGGCTTTTTGGAGGCCGCGGTACGGGGAGTCAAGGCGCTTGATACCATACAAGACGGCGACCGTGTTTTAGTCTGCGAAGGCTGTACCCATCACCGGCAGTGCGATGACATCGGAACCGTAAAACTGCCGCGCTGGATAAGCGAGTATGTGTCCGGGGGTACGGCGGAAAAGAAAATCGAGTTTGTGTTTCGATCGGGCGGTGACTTCCCGGATGACCTAAGCGGTTACAAAATGATTATTCACTGCGGCGCGTGTATGCTCAATGACCGGGAAATGCAGTACCGCCAAAAGTGCGCGGATGACCAGAATATTCCGTTTACAAACTACGGTATTGCCATTGCCTATATGCAGGGCATTCTGAAACGCAGCGTAGCGATGCTGCCTGAAATCACGGTGTGACGCCTACTGTTCCAGATAGTCCTTCAGTTTTCTGCTGTTGGTGGGATGCCGCAGGCGGCGCAGGGCCTTGGTTTCAATCTGGCGGATACGTTCACGGGTAACATTGAAATGGAGGGACACCTCTTCCAGGGTGAGGGAATAGCCGTCATCCAGGCCGAAACGCATTTTGAGGATTTCCTGTTCCCGTTTGGGTAGACCGGAAATTACCCCGGCGACATCTTCCTGGAGCATGGCGGCGGCGGTCCGGCTTGAAGGACTTTCCACCCCCTTGTTCTCAAGGTAATCTCCCAGCATTGAATCTTCATCTTCACCGGTGGGGGTTTCCAGGCTTATGGGTTCCCGCGTTACATTCTTCACCGACTTTACCCGCATGGAGGTCCAACCCAGATGCGCGGCGACTTCCTCGTCCGTTGGTTCCCGGCCCAGTTCCTGCAACAGGGTCTTTGATTCCTGGGACACCATATTCATCTGGGAAATCATGTGGACCGGCACCCGGATAGTCCGGGCCTGATCCGACAGGGATCGTGTTATGGCCTGCCGTATCCACCAGGTAGCGTAGGTTGAAAATTTAAAGCCCAGCCGGTAATCGAATTTATCCACCGCCTTCATAAGGCCGATATTCCCCTCCTGGACAAGATCGAAAAAATGAAGCCCCCGGTTGGAATAGCGCTTGGCGATACTCACCACCAGCCGGAGATTTGCCTTGGTAAACCGGTCTTTGGCCTTCTTCATCATCACCCGTCCGCGGTTTATCTCCTTTGCCCCGGCCCGGATATTTTCAATCGAATCCTCAAACTCCGCTTCTATCTGCCTGATTTTTTTCTCCATAATCTGGATATGCCGGATAAGCTCTTTTATCTCATTCGAAGTGAGCGTCAACTCTGCTTCAATCCGTTCACGTTCTTCTTTAATGGTAAGTCCCCGGCCCAGAACCCGTAATTCCCTGAGGGAACCTACCCGGAGCCGTTTTTCAATCCGCTCCTGTTCGGTTCTGTAGCGCTTTATTTTTTTTACCGCCTGGATAAACTTTTCAGAGAACGCCGCTATTTCATCAGGGTGGATCTCTGCGGATTCAATCGCGGTCATGATACGGGTTCGTAAATTGCACAGCCCCGTATCCTCATGAATATCCCCGCCCCCCCGGATGATCCGCCGTTTGGTTTCGGCGTAGTTTTGAAGGTCCTCCCCGATAAGCGCAAGGGTCCCCCGGTAGGATTGGTTCAACCGGCGGCACTCGGCGAAGTATTCGGCGGTTTCCTTTTCGGTAAGCTCCAGTTTTCTGGGCTCCTTCTTTGAAAAGGCCCGCTGGTGGATATGGTAAAATTCGGTGATGACCATGCCCGACTTCTTGATAACCCCTTTGATGATATTCTTCCCGTTTTCTATCAGCTCCCCCAGCTCCGCTTCCTGCTCAATGGTAAGAAGATGTTCCTTCCCGATTTCCCGAAGGTACACCTTCATGGGGTCGTCGTCCGCCGAGGATTCCTTCTTGTTGTACAACAGGCGTTTTTTCTCCGCCTCGTTCTTTTCCCCAGCTTTCGCCTCCGGGTCCTCAATATCCTCATCTACGAGTTGTATATTATGCGCGTCCAGTATGACGAAGAGCTGCTCCATTTTGCCCGCATTGGCGATGTCCTCGGGCAGGAGAAAATCGGAAAGTTCATCATAGGAGATTTTTTTCTTGTCCTTCGCGTATTCAACCAGCTTTACAACGACAGGGCTATCCGCCGTAAATGCCGCCGTATCTGCCGGGGCCATATCCGGGCCCTGTGCCTCAGGAGAAGCCCCGGTATCGTCCCTGTCCTGCCCTATCATTTCTTCATCCATTGAAACCCATGCCCCTTTCGATGCTTATTAGTTCCAGTATAGCAAAATTTGAGAATTTTGTCAAAAGGGGAGGGAACTTCATGAACCGTTACCGCCCTTCACAGGTGCATACGCCGCCGCAGTTCCTCGCCCAGGGATTTTCCCTCAAAAAGCCAGAGAAAGGCCAGGGAAATGATGGACAGGGTGAAGCAGATCATGGCGGGATAGATAATCGTTACCACGTGGAAAATGATAAGCAGCAGCGAAAAAATACTTACCACACTGATAAAGCCCAGAAACATGATGTAGTCCTGCACTTTCAGGTTTCGCACTTTGGCGAACACCGCCAGGGCAATCATGGAGCAGCTGAAAAGTATGGGGATCACAAAATCCAGGGACCATTTGCGGAAACCGGTGAAAAAATCCCACAACAGGACCAGGATCGAAATAACAAAGAGCTGCAAAAAAATGATCTTCGGGATGTTCCACCATTGACTGTTAATCACCAGAAAAGAAAGCCAGAGGCTGCCGAGCCCGGCGATGACAAAAAAGGACCACCAGACCGGGCCGCCTTCCGCGTCGGCACTGTTCCCAAAGGGCAGGGCGATATTGAGGCCCACCGATATGGCCGCCACCGCAATGGTGCCAAAGGCGATAACGGTCATAAGCCGCCGCTTGAGGGATGCCGGTACGGGCGGGATAACCGGGAACACATTTTGCTCAGGGTCGGCGGTGCCTGACAAATCGCCCTGACAGAGGGGACAGCGCCGGGGGCTGCCCAGGACGTTAACGCCGCATTTATGACAGTAAAGCATCCTACGCTCCCAAATCCGCAGTATTGGAAACAACTTCCACCGCAATGCCGCAATTACTGAGGGTGCGGAAAAAAGATCGCTGCACATCACTGCTTACCTGAGGGGAAGCAAAGCTGATGGTCAGGACGTCTTCAAAAGAACAGATACACAGATGCGGCCGGCTGGTGCTGCTGAATATATCGAACAGCCTGATGTAGGGGACCATTGCGCCGGGCATGGTGATCTTCCCGATATTGGACAGGGTCGTGGTGTGTTCTTTCTCCGCTTTACCTGCGGCGTTCCGCAGTACCGGGACCTTAACTGCCAGGGGTACTACCTTTATGGCAAAAGCGTGTTCCAGCGACAAAAGCTGAACAAGCCATTCCTGGAGCTTTTCCGGGGTTAAAAGGGCCTTAAACGAGGCCTTTACCCCGGCCAATACCGCCTCAAACCCGTTAGGGTTTGAAAACCCCTCACTGGCTTCCGAAGAAAAATCATACGTAACATTGATGGTGCTGAAAAAATTCCGCGCCGACGGGGTAGAAAAATATTTCCGCAGATCCACCGGAATGGTAACCGTAACCGGCCGCTCTTTGTCCCGGAGTGTCATGCCCTCACGGATGGAACAGATAAGGACTGTGGCAAGGAATTCGCTTAGGGTAGCATTATGTTCATGGGCCTTTTGCAGCACCGCGGCAACAGAAACATGACCTTCAATGACCCCAAGCCGGGATTCGGGGAACCGTTCGCTCCGTATGTGGTAGGCCACCCTGGCTTTTGCAGATGACCTGGCTTTTGCAGATGACCGGGCATCTGCAGATGACCTGGCATCTGACGGCAGTTTTGGTACCCCCCGGACCTTGCCCCCGGTATAGTAGGTATCAAAGGCGTCGCGGCTCCGCTGTTCAGCCGAGGCGGTACTATCATCAAAACAGGTGTTTTCATCTATCTCGCCCCGGTGCTTTCGGAGCAGATAATAATAGACGATGGTGCGCAGAAACTGTAACGCGCCGACCCCATCGGAAAGGGCATGGTAGAGTTCAAGGTTAATCCGTTTCCTGAAATACGTAAGCTCGAAGAGGAGGTTCTTCCGGTTCACATCGTAGAGGGGGGCGCAGGGAGGTTTGTACTCCTCCCGCACCTCTGGCTGTATATCACTCTGTTCAAAATAATACCAGAAAAAACCGCGGCGGATGACCACCCGGTAAAAGGGAAACTGTTCCAGCGCCGCGTTCAGGGCATATTGCAGGACTTCCGCGTCTACCGCCTCATGGAGTTCACAGCTGAACCGGAACACCTTTGTGTCGGTTTTTGAGGTGTTGGGGGGAAATATCTTTGCGGCGTTATCAAGACGGCTCCATTTAACAGCGTACACGACAAAACTCTCCCTCGCGGCTCTTTTTGATATCCACAGTCTCGTTCACGCAGACTATGGCCTTGAGGGCCGCCCGCCTTGCCTTGTTACTTGCCACCTGTCCGGTATTAAACCATGTTTTGAACTATTTGTCCAAGGGACGGCGCCGGTCATATACGAATCAGCCGTAAAGCCCATAGCTTACGACACGAGCACATAATGGGTACTTCTTCCCGCACCCTCCTGGGAAAGGATCCCTTTGCCAACCAAATCCTTTAATAAACGCCCGGCGGTATCCTGGGAACACTTGACGATACTTTCAAACTTCGACGACGTAAGATGTCCGTCAAACCCGTCAAACAGCATATTGATGATTTTCCGCTGCCGTTCGTCGCTCACCAGGAGGGCATTATCCCGCCAAAAGACCGACTTCCGCGCTATCCGGTCTATCACCAGCTCCGCGCTCTCTATCGAGTGCTCAAGGCAGGTCAAAAACCAGTTGATCCAGCCGGTAATGCCGGGCCCTTCTTTTTGCGTATGTTCCAGCATATCGTAGTAGCCCTTCTTTTCTTTTTGAATCTGGGCCGACATGCTGTAAAACCGGAACGGTGTATCATCCGCACGGGCAAGCAGCATATCGGTAATGGCACGGGCAATGCGGCCGTTCCCGTCATCAAAGGGGTGGATGGTCACAAACCACAGGTGACTTATTGCCGCCTTGACAAGCGGGTGCGCCGGTACCTGGTGGGCGTCTGTCGCCCGTTGGGCGTCTGTCGCCCGTTGGGCGTCTGTCGCCCGTTGGGCGACTAACGTATCGTGATTCACCCAGGCCAAAAACTCGCGCATCATGCCGGGTACCAGCGGGGCGGCCGGAGCGCGGTAATGTACTACGGTATCCCGCGCCTTTTGCGACACCACCTGCATGGGCCCGTCCGCGTCATCCCGGTACCGCGCAACCCCAATCTTAAAATACCCGCTGTGCCCATTGGGAAACAGCGCCGCGTGCCAGCCGAACAGCCGTTCCTCAGTCAACTCGGCGGCAAAATTATGGGCCGCGTCAAGCATCATTTGCACTATACCGTCAATATGATGCGAAGGATACACGCCGTTTTCAAAATTGATGCCCAGATGCCGCGCAATGGACGAACGCACCTGCTCGGTATTCAAAATTTCGCCCTCAATCTCGCTGGAACGGATAACGTCCTCGGTCAAATGGTGAAACTCCGTATCCTGCCGGACAATAAAGCCGAACTGTTCCATTTTACCCAAAAGTCTCCCCTGCTGCGCAACCGCACGGGTAAGCGGCTCAAGAGTTGCCTCATTATCCCAGGTAAAATGGGTCCAATCGGGGTATTCGTACAGGTATGTCGGTTCCATCGCGCCGGTCTCCTTGGCTGGGGGTGGTTTGCGGAGATTAGAACCCGTTTGCTCCGCAAATTTTGCGGAGATTAGCGCCTATAATCTCCGCAGAATATGCGGAGATTATAGGCGCTAATCTCCGCACCGTCAAGGAGATAAACGGCCGCTTACTCGGCCTTAATGGTGTCTATCCATATACTGCCGGCGGCTTTTTCACCCTCAACTTCCGGGGGCGCCGTGTGAACATACACCCCCCAGCCTGAGCTATTACCACTGGTGACATAGGCACCGTCCGCGAGGAAGGGTTCTTCGGGGTCGAGCGGGATACCATTAACACCCTTAACGAAGGCGCTGATGGGCAGTTCTACCTTGACCCATTCCCCGGCAGCCGTAACCTGACCGGTGAATTCCTGATTGTATTCCCCTACCGGAGCGGCGGTGTCACGAAGCACAAAGAAGTACTTTGTTTCCGCACGGAGGGTTTTAAACCAGAAGGTGATTTTGGTGAAACCGGTCAGATTATAAATCGGGAGTTTGCGGCGGGTTGCCCCGGTCATCAAAATACCGCTTCCGGCTTCATTGGGCGCATAATTACCGTATTGCAGTTTCCCGCTGTAATTACCGGCCTGAGGCTGCTCGGTCGATCGCCAGGTTGTGTTTTGCCAATTGCCGCTAAGGGCATTCCTCGCATACCCGGTAAACCGGTTGTCGCCGCTCGTAGCGGTTGTTGAGGGCGCTGTTGCGTCTTCAAAATCATCGATCAGGAAGAATACCTGGGTACTGATCGTACTGCTCAGGGTGTTACTGGTTTTGCCGCCGAATGATACCGCCAGGGTAAAGGCGGCGCCGACCGTACCGGGGGTTAAAACACCGCCGGCTTCGGTAACGGCGCCTGAGACTGTGTAGGTAACTCCGGTATACCAGTTTTCCAGCGCGGCATTGCCCTTGACCAGGGTAACCGTTTTTCCGGCGGCGCTATACACCCCTTTCATTCCGCTGGTAAGCGCGGCTGCGGGAGTAGTTTCAGGAGCGGCCGCAATAGGCTCGGCGGCTGCGGGAATGGTAATACTTTGAAGGGTTACAACGGTGGTAACATATTCAATATCGTCAATGTAGAGGGTCTTGTCTTTGATATTGGCTATGCCGGCACTCAGGAAAAAGGCGCCGCTGATTTCAGATGCCGGATTCCCCGGAAGCGGTACGATTATCTGCTGCCATTCTGTGCCAACCGCAATACCGGAAAGGTTGTCTTCACCCCGGTATCTGACACGATAGTCAACATCACCGGCCACGTCGCCGAATCCGACCGTGTCGAGTATCACGCCGTCGGGACTTTTTACCCAGAACGAGAGGGCATTTACCGCAGCAAGGTTGATTTTAGGGTTTCGCGTAATCGTAAATTGATAATACGATCCTTCGGTTGGGGTGATTTTAATTGCCCCAACGCCGCCGTGGCGTCCTTCGTCGGCGGCGTTATATGAAATCTGGCCGGTGTTTTGTCCGCTCACCACATTGGGAGTCCCGGTTAAGTGGGAGGCAGAAAAAATGGATACCGCCTGAGTGTACGCGCCATCCGCTTCAAACACCGCGGTAACCGTGACCGGTCCTGCGGGCATGGTAAAGGTACGGGTAGTACCGCTGCCTTCCAGTGTTACGGCCCCGGACGAAGCCGCAGCACTAATGGCGGCAAGCGCGTAGCCCGCGTCCGCCGTGATGCTCAGTGTTACTACCGCGCCATCCGCCGCCTTTTCCCTGTCGGCGGTAACCGTGCCATTGCCGGACGGCGCAAAGGTAATCGCATACTCCCCGGCGGAGGGACTTTCGGTATGCGTACACGCCGCAAAAAAGGCCCCGACAGCCATACACACCAGCAGTATTTCTGCTGTCGCAAGAAACCGTTTTGCTTTCATAACGTACTCCTCTTCATAATACGCCGCCCGCTTTCGCTGAGGTTCAGGCGGTTGCCGCCTTTAGGCGGCTTGGTAGAAACAAAACACACGGCGGGCGGATTGGCCGTGAGCGCCTCACGCATGAGCTCTCACGATGGCATCCGCCCGCCGGGGCGCAGGACTAGTGTCCTGCGGGCGGGGTTACTCGGCCATGACGGTGTCTAAGAATGTAGAACAAGTACCCATCGCTTGTGTTACGCCAAAACCCAATCTCCACAGACTTATTGCCGCACCAGGATGAACATTGGCGGTTCCGCTCTGAATAAACCCACTGATTGGCAGTTCTATCTTTTGCCAGGTGTTAGCCGTCGTGATAGTAAAATCCTGCCTATATTCTGTCCCGGCACCATTATCAATAATAAAAGTGAATGTCCCTCCAGTACCACTACCATATGCACCACTTACCCACTCTTTGTGTAAAATCCAGAATGTTATTTTGGTGAAACCAGTTAGACTAATACCTGGTTTTTTGCGGGTTACCTGTTTTGACATCGTCGCCGGGCTGCCAGTACCGTTAGAGTATCCCAGTCGTACACCATAACCATCATGACCCGCACTTCCCCATGAAGTAGAAGGATTCTCTGCTTGATTATACTTCCAACCAATAGTAACCCCTCCATCAGCACTACTATTAAAGAACGAATCTGCATTGGAGCTAGTTGTACTTGGCGTTGATCCTTCAAAATCTTCGATCATCAAATACGCCAAGTTGTCAACCGATACCGTTCGTGCGTTGGTGGTCTTGCCGCCAAATGTCACGGTCAAAGTGAGGCTGCCACCCGCCGTGGTTGGCTTTATATAGCTGCCGTTAGCGTCAGCAGCACCGGTACCATCAACCACAGTTGCACCGGCAGGAGCGGCATAGGTAATCGGCGTATACCACTTATCAAAAGCAATGTTGCCTTTGTACAAGGTAACGGTGTTGCTTGTGTCAACTTTATACACAGCACTCATTCCGTTGGTAAGGGTGTCCGCGTCAGTTTTTGCCGGGGGCGCCCCAATGGGACCGGGGTCTGAGGCTGGAAGGGCAATACTGTCAAGCGCTACCGTGGCGGTAATAAACTCAATGTCGTCAAGCCAGAAGGTCTTGCCGATGCCGCTTGAAGCTTGACCAATATAAAACTGGAACGCGTTTGCAACTTCGGCTGCCTGGCGGGTTGGAATCGGTACAATTACCTGCTGCCAGGTTGTGCCAACCACAAGACCGGTATCGGCTTCGCCCTTATAGGTGATTTGATAGTCACCGGTACCCAGTCTGACAAAGTCGATTACCGCGCCCGCAGTATCGCTTCTTACCCAGAACGAAAGGGCATCTACGGTGTTAAGATCGATCTTGTTTTGTACGCCGTCTACCGTTGCGCCGTATATCGAAAGGTTATACTCGCCTGAGGCGCGGACAATTTTAATTGCCGCATCGTCCGGATCGCTGTCGCTCTCGCGTCCGTCACGCTCTGAGTTGAGGGTAACACCGCCTGGGTTATACTGGGCAAAGTAGCCGCCTATGGCCCCATCGCCATAAACAGTGTAAACCGCGCCGGCATTATCGTATTTTGCCGTTACGGTAACCGATGTAACATACGTAACATCTTCACTGCCCGGCATGGTAAAGGACCAGGTGCCGGCGCTTACCGGTGTTACGGTTGTTGCAATGGTATTATTGTCGGTAACCCGTGGATAGTTGGTTCTGAGGCGGTATCCCGGCAAAGCGCTTGCCTGCACGGTAACCGTTGCGCCCTCTTTGGCCTTGCCGTTGTCGCTAACTCCCGAAACGATTGCCAGATTCCCTTTGAACGCGTTATTACTGAGGGTAACCGTATGTTCCGGTATCACCCGGAAAGCATCGCCCTCGGTAACGGTAACATCCCTGGCGGGCATGGTAAAGGTCCATGTGTTTGTGTCCGGTACCCTGGTCACCGTTATATCGCCCGAATCACTACCGGTAACCACGGGTTTGCCGTCCTTCTTAAAGCGGTAATCTGCCGTGTTGGTAACAGCAAGGGTAATCGTTACCGTTTCCCCTTCTTTGGCTGCGGCAGATGAAACAGCGATGGTGCCGTAAGCAGGATCCGTTTTGGCAACCGCATAGGCCGGTATCTCTTCCAACGCATCGCCTGCGGTAACGGTAATGTTATTTTCGGGCATGGTAAAGGTCCATTGACCGGCGGCTCCCGCAGTTACGCTTGCCGCCGCTACTCCTGAAACCTGCGGCTTGCCGCCGGTTTTGAGGCGGTAACCGTCGGCAGGGGTAACGGTAATGGTTATCGTTCCCGCCGCAATCGAACTTGCCGGGTTGACGGCGATTGTTCCCGATGCTGGACCGGCAGGCTGGGTAACACCAATAGTGTACACCATTGCCGTTTCCAAAACACAACCTACGTCTATGGTGACATTCGCCGCCGGCATAACAAAGGTCCACTGGTTGGCATTTCCCGCAACAGGGATTACGCCGCCGCTAATCGTGAGGGAACCGGGGTGTGACTTATAGCCGGCATCGGGAGTTACGGTAACCGTTACGGTGGTACCCGGAAGGATTGACGATGACGGGACGGCGGCGGCATTGCCGTGGGTTTTTGTACCGATGGTGACGGTATAGGCCGACGCCGAAATCACATCAAATACCGCGTTGATGATGACATCGGACGCGGGCATGATAAAGGTATAGGTATTGCCGCTGCCTGAAAGGGTTATCGGGATTCCCGCCGTAGTTTCAGCGCGTATGGAAGCAAGAACGGAAAGCGCAGCCGGTGCGGTGGTCAGCGTCACGGCTGCGCCCTCCGCCGCTTTGGCCGGCCCGGCGGTGACCTCCCCGTCCCCGGTCCCGGAAACCACCGCAGTAATTCCATACTCTGCCGTACCGGAACTATCCTGTCCCGGGCAAGCCGTTAAAAGAGCACCGGTAAACAGTGCTGCCAGTATTATTCCTGCCGCAGCCGGAAACCGTTTTGCTTTCATAAAATCCTCCTAAGCTCTGTATACTATTTTTTTCGGTAAACACAAACGGTGCTTACCGGTTAAACCCTTATCAATCTGCCTTTTTGATGAATTTGATGTCATCAATGTAGATCATGCCGCCTTCCGCTTTCTTGGTTATCCAGATCGAGAAAACGGCTTTGGTAACCGGACTGACAACTTCGGCTCCGTCAATGGTGAGTTTCGGCGCCGCGTTTCCGGTATGCAATTTCAGTTCCTGCCACCCGGAATTTGCCGGGATAGTAAAACTACCCTCGGCGCCGGAGTCCCGTGGACTGATGGGACCGATCTTTATTTCGTACTCGTTGGGGTTCTTTACCCAGAGCGACATATGGTCCATAGCGGCAAGATCGATTGCGTCCTTAACGTATATACCAAGCCCGCCGCCGCCGTTACTGCCGGTACTGCAATCAAATTCCAGCGCCATGGTGCCGGAATGGCCGCCTGCGGCCGTTGACTTCTGGGCAATCTTCATTCCTTCCCATATCTGAAACCCCTGATCGCCTGGCCGCGAAAAGTCCAGGGCGGCAAATTTCCCGTCCGAATAGACAACGAAGTCCCCATCCCCGGCGGGGGTACCCGGCCCTTCATTACCAACCGGACCGGTTGGTCCGCCTTCGGGGTCCTCCCCCAGACCGCCGCAGCCAGGTAGCAGCACTGCTGTCAGCAACGCCGTCAGCAGTACCGTTAATCCGCGTATCAATAGTGACCTTTTCATACCGTCCTCCTCTCCGTTAAATCGTTATATTAAAAAATAGCTCAATCTCGTGGGAATCTTTCCCCAGTTCGGTAAACTTGGGGGAGAAATGATCCCGGATTACCCCCCGCCAGCGCAGCCCTACCCGGTCGGAAGAATTCATCAGGCTGGGTACCGGGCGGAAGGACCAGGCGAGTTCAGAGGCCCAGCGCATGGGGTAGGTGTAGTTCATATCCCGCTGCCAGCTCACCGTCCCCCACAAATCGAATGCCAGGAGTACGTCAACCACCAGCCGCTGGTACCGTACTTTCAGGTCCTCCTGAAAACCGGTAATAAGGCGGCTGTCCCGCTCGGTATTCCAGGTTCCGGCAATGGCCTGACCCTTGATAAGCGCGGCGCTGTTGACAATACGCAGATCCGGGAGGGGGTTAAATACGGTGCGCAGGGCAGCGGAGAACTCATTCTCCACACGGGAAAGGCCGGTGGAATACCACATGCGGGTCCCGTCGTCCTGTTTGTAGTGACCGGGGTCGGTGGCCCCTTCCCAGGCCGTGTACCGGGCGATCAGGGACCCCGCGAAGACACCCCCTTCCAGGTCGGCGTTGTTATAGGCCCAAAGCCAGCTTCCCGGTTCACTGTCGTAGGACAGGATCGCTTCAAAGCGCAGGGCTTCGCGGTTGCCGCTCACGTAGAAGGGGTTGGCCTGGGCAAGGGCCCGCGCGGTAGTCGTGTCGGCTATGGGGCCGATGATCGGCTGCCGCCACAGGGCGTTGAGCCGCAGTTGATAATTGCCGTAGCTTCCGGTTACCCCTCCCTTTGCCTCTATCCGGTTTCCGTGGCCGTTGTCCGCAAGCAGGGAGCCTATCGGCGTGGTTCCGCCGTTGGTGTCCGCCACGAGACCCGCGTAGTCAAACTGCATCTGGGTCGCAAAATACTGAATGGGCGAATACTGGAGGCGGGCCTTGACGCCGAGGGTATCGGCCAGGGTTATCTCGCCCTTTTTGTCGGGCGCTACCTCAAAGGTATCGCCGATTTTCTGCCAGCCCGCCGAAAGCATACCGATGTCGGCGCGGAAGCTGCCGTTCTGGGGCATTTTCGGCTGCCAACTGGTCCAAAGCGAGGCCATGGACTCAGGCTTTTCGACCTTTTTGGTTTCCTTGTTATAGGCCGCAAAACCCTGGCTGTACAGGGCGGAAAAACTCACGTTCTCTATCTTTTGATACCATTTAAGAGCCGCCAGCGGGCCCGATCCGTAATAAGGCTCCGGGCCTAAAAGCACGGCAAGCCCCTGATTACCGGACAGCCCGAAGTTGTAACTGGCTTCAACGCCGATGGGGGCCTTGTTGTTTAATTTATCGTAGCCGGTAATATCATAGGATTCGGGGATGATGCTGAAAAAATCACCCTGTCCTTCCCATGACGCGTGGCCCACATGGTAGAAGCCGTTCACTGCGGCGCCGGCGCCTGACCATTTGAACCAGCCCGAATAGAAGTCAACGGGACGTTCCTTTAAGGCCGAGGAAGTGGTCTGGTTTATTATCGAAGAATACCCCTCCCCGGTCACCACATCGTGCCGGACGGCGACGGTTGCCGCGCCCTCAAGGCGGCCCGCGGCGCTTTCATTGGTTATTCCCCACAGGGTGGTTTTAACTTCCCCGCCCCAGATGTTGGTATTATTGGGGCTGCTGTTGTTGTCAAACAGCATGATAAATTCCTCGCCCTCATCTAAGCGTTGTTCTATGTTATTGCCGGACTGCATAGCGGCGAAGCTGATATCGGTGGTTACTTTCCAGTTGGGAATATTTTCCTGGGAATCGGTCATGCCCCTGGCCGTAAAGGTCCCTAAATCAAGACCGGCAAGGTGGGATTCGAGCGTTACGCCCCCCGCCGTACCTTTCGTACGCTCCTCCGCCAACTGGACCGGATCAACCTTCCAGAGGTACTGCAAGGCATAGTACGCAGCCCGCGGCTGTTTAATGGGATGCCTGCCGATCTTGCGCTTCCCCTGGGAGGTAAGTCCGCCCCATTCGGGGTTGACGTTCGGATACGGGTAGAGAACGTCGTTAAAGTAGGCCCAGTTCAGGTAGTCCGCATCGGTATCGTGGACATCGAGCCCTGCGGTGGAGCCGGGGTTATGACCCCACCAGGAATCGGTCCATTCATTCACCACACCCCCCACGGAGTTGGCATGCCCCGCCGTAAGGTGAATGGGGAATGTTCCGGTCCGCCAGGTATCGGTTTGGGGCAGGGATATGGCGGAGGCGGCACTTCCGTCAACATAGATAGTCATGGCCGCGGCCCGCGGCGCTTTCATTGGTTATTCCCCACAGGGTGGTTTTAACTTCCCCGCCCCAGATGTTGGTATTATTGGGGCTGCTGTTGTTGTCAAACAGCATGATAAATTCCTCGCCCTCATCTAAGCGTTGTTCTATGTTATTGCCGGACTGCATAGCGGCGAAGCTGATATCGGTGGTTACTTTCCAGTTGGGAATATTTTCCTGGGAATCGGTCATGCCCCTGGCCGTAAAGGTCCCTAAATCAAGACCGGCAAGGTGGGATTCGAGCGTTACGCCCCCCGCCGTACCTTTCGTACGCTCCTCCGCCAACTGGACCGGATCAACCTTCCAGAGGTACTGCAAGGCATAGTACGCAGCCCGCGGCTGTTTAATGGGATGCCTGCCGATCTTGCGCTTCCCCTGGGAGGTAAGTCCGCCCCATTCGGGGTTGACGTTCGGATACGGGTAGAGAACGTCGTTAAAGTAGGCCCAGTTCAGGTAGTCCGCATCGGTATCGTGGACATCGAGCCCTGCGGTGGAGCCGGGGTTATGACCCCACCAGGAATCGGTCCATTCATTCACCACACCCCCCACGGAGTTGGCATGCCCCGCGCCGTAGGCATTGGCGTATATGTCCGTCCATTGGCTTACAATGAACTCCGCCTGATGGTACTGATCCTCCCGGTTGAGCTTGGCGTTCCAGGCATCGCCGGGGGAGATCTGGGCAATCAGCACCGGCCGGTCTATCTGCCATTGGACTTCATCGTACACATTGCCGATCCTGGCGCCACGGGACAGGTTAGTACCGAATATGTCCATGCTGGGGCAGACTTCGGCCATAACATCGAGGTTGCCGATGTCGCCGTTTATGAACCCCACCGGGTGGGCGGGATCAATTTCCTTGGCGGTCTTCATTGCTTCTTCCAGAGCGGTGTACAGGGCGTAGTTCCGGCGTTCACTGCGGGTATCACCGGGAAGCTCCATAAGGGTCTTTGGGGTGTCCGGCCAGTAGGTCCGGTAGTTCATTTCGTTCCCGAACAGGTACATAAGGATACCCTTTGTACCCTTGAACTTTTCCACCGTGGCACGGGCCTGGGCCAGTACCACCGCCCGGTGTTCAGGGCGTTCAAAGTTGGCAAGATCGAACCTGCGGCCCTGTACGCTGACCCCGTTGCGGCCAAAGGAATCCACAATAATCGTGTAGATTCCGTGTTTTGAGAACATATATTCTACGTACTTCGCGGGAATCTCGGAGGACACCCGGACCGCGTTGACCCCCATGTCCTTCATTAACTGGCCGTCGCGGTCAATCAGGGAGCGGATCACCTTATCATTTTCCTTCCAGAGGCTATAGGTGAAATTGGTGCCGGGCGGCGTCACCGACCAGACCACGCCCTTTACAAATATTGGTTTTCCGTCAACCTCAATAGTCCAACTGCCGCCTGCATCCTTGACGGTCTTTACTTCCTGGGTCCAAAGAGAAACCACTACGGTGAAAAACAACACGGTAAACGCAAGTACCTTTTTCATCGACAACCATCCTTACTGTTCAATATTTGTATCATACAAGTTGACGTATTTTATTATAATATGCGCCTTTTAATCCTGTCAAGCGGAATTTTCGCTTTTTTTAGTAAAAATATCAAAAACTTGTATCATACATATTGACAGAGTTCTCTTACAGATGTATTATCAAATTTTATACGGGAGGATCTGATGAACGGACGAAAAATTCTGATAGTATGCCTGATTGTGATTATGGCGGGGGCGCTGGCTTCCTGCGGTACGGTGAAAGCCAAAAGCGTTGGGGACTTTTCCGGGGACTGGCCTTATCCCAATCCCAAAAACAAACGGGGCGTATCCTACGGCTTTAGTGAGCGGAACGCCGGGGATGACATGGACCTGTTTGGCGGCGGAATCAAATGGTTCTACAACTGGGCCTCACGGCCAAAGAAGGTGGTTGACCGGGAAGCTACGGCCCACAACATCGCCTTTATCCCTATGGGCTGGAGCAACGTGGACGAGGATGCCCTGCGGGCGTACAAGAGGAACCACCCCGAATGTGAGTACCTTTTGGCCTACAACGAGCCGAACCTGACCGATCAGGCAAACATGACCCCCGCCCAGGCCGCAAAAAAATGGCCGCGGCTCCTGGCAATTGCCAAAGAACTGGATCTCAAGGTCGTATCCCCGGCCATGAACTTCGGTACCCTCAAGGGCTACAGCCATCCCATAAAATGGCTCGACGAGTTCTTCAACCAGAAGGGGGTTTCTCTGGACGACGTTTCCGCCATTGCCATCCATTGTTATATGCAGGACGCGGGGGCGATGAAATGGTACGTCGGCATCTTCAAAAAGTACGGCAAACCCATCTGGATGACCGAGTTTTGCGCCTGGGAAAAAATCGCCAACGTGAACCAGCAAATGGTATACATGAGCGAGGCCATCCCCTATCTGGAACTGGACCCTCAGGTGGAACGCTACGCCTGGTTTATTCCCAAGGGCGGGGATGTGGCAAACAAGCCCTACAACAAGCTCTTGACCAACACCATCCCCCCGCAACTGACCGACCTGGGCAGAATATACCTCAACATGGGTCCTGCCGATCAGGATATATACGTGAGATCCGGGCAGCAGATCGAAGCGGAACATTTTACCAATAACAATGTATCAACTTCCATAAACAAGGATGGATTCTCCCGTCCTGTTCATTTCCGTATCAGTACCGATGCCGCAGGCGGAATTCTGGATATATACGATTTTACTGCGGAGAAGTGGGTTGAGTATCAGGTAGAAGTCCCGGCGGACAAGACCTACAACCTGACCCTGCGCAATACCGCATCGCGGGCCACGGCCATGACTATCTATGTTGACGGAAGTGCCGCCTCCGCCATATCCCTGCCCCAAACCGATACCTGGCGGACCGGAACATTCCCCATTCACCTTACGGCGGGGCGGCATAGTATCCGTCTGGAAGTAAGCGATGGTGACTGCGCATTGAACTGGCTGAAAGTAGAGTAAGCAGAATGAAAGGGGAAATTATGAACAAGAGATTAAGCCTGTCTGTTGGATTGCTGTGTGCGGCGATTCTTGCCGCGTGTCCCACCTTTTACCCCTTTGAGTTCACGAGGGCGCCGGGATTGATCCTGAGCCCTGCCGACGGCAGTCTTAGGGTTACCTGGACATCCGCCAGCCCGGAAGCGGACAGCTACGATGTGTACTATGCGCCGGGAACGCTAACCGGCGCGGCCGCACTGAAATCAGGCGGAACCAAAATCGCAAACACCGCCAGGGGCCGTATCATAGCCGGTTTGACCAGCGGCGAAGTGTACAGCGTTATGGTGACGGCGAACAAAGAAGGTTTAAGCATAGATTCTGCGGTTAAACAGGGAACGGCCGGTAACGCGGTGGGAAAGGCCAAACGCGGGGTAGGACACAATTCCAAAGACACCCCTATGCAGGATATGGCATTGCTTACACCCGGTGTCAAATGGTTTTATGATTGGGGAATAGCCCCCAATTCAGCGGTTGACACAGCGGCCCAAACCTACAATATGACCTATATGCCGATGGTCTGGAGCGGTTTGAATGAAGGCGCATTACGCGCCTATAAAACCGCTCACCCGGAATGTGAGTACCTTTTAGCCTACAACGAGCCGAATTTGACCGATCAGGCAAACATGACCCCCGCCCAAGCCGCCGAACGGTGGCCTGCTCTGCTTGCCATTGCGCAGGAACTGAACCTCAAAATAGTGTCCCCCGCAATGAACTACGGCACCCTGAGCGGCTATGGGGACCCGGTAAAATGGCTTGACGAATTCTTCACCAAACCGGGAGTCTCTCTGGATGATGTTTCCGCCATTGCCATTCACTGTTATATGCAGTATCCCAGCGCAATAAAATCGTATATCGAAAGGTTCAAAAAATACGGAAAGCCCCTCTGGGTAACCGAGTTTTGCGCCTGGGAAAACATTGCCAACGGTACGCAGCAAATGGAATATATGAGCGACATCGTTACCTACATGGAGCTTGACCCTGCGGTGGAACGCTACGCATGGTTTATTGCCAAGGGCGGCAGCGGCAGCGATGTCACCGCAAAGCCCTATAACAAACTGCTGACACGAACAAACCCGCCCGAATTGACCGGCCTGGGTGCGGTATATGTAAACATGAGCGCCTGCGACACCAGCGTATACGCGTCCTGCGGACAGCAAATTGAAGCGGAACATTTCACCGGCTGCAATTTGTCCGACTGGATTGACGTGTCAGGATTTTCCCGTTCCGTCCGTTTCCGCCCCACCACCGATTCAGACGATACCTCAGGCGGTTTGGATATATACGACTTTACCCAAAACACCTGGGTAGAGTATCAGATTGATTTGGCTGTTGCCGCTTCCGGTATTACCCTGCGCAACAGCACTACAGGTTCGGCAGCGGCGGTACAAATTGCCATTGACGGTGCTGCGGCCGGAACCGTTTCACTGCCCCAAGGCGGCTGGAAAACTACCGGTCAGGCTATTTCGCTCCCCGCAGGAAAACATACCATCAGATTGACGGTCAGTTCCGGAAACTGCGCACTAAACTGGATCAAGGTGGAATAGTAAAAAGGAGTTATAGTATGATTAAACGGTTACCAAAAATTATTTCGGCGCTTATGCTTGCGGCGTTGTGTCTGGCAAATACAGGATGTTCAGGTACAGCGCAGGGCGGCGAAGCGGGAAAAGTTAAACGCGGCATAAGTTACAATTTTGACAAGGGTCCGCCGGAAGCGGATATGGCGGTACTGAGCCCCGCCGTCAAATGGTATTACGACTGGAAAATAGCTACCCCGGAAGCGGTTGACCAGGCGGCCATGAAGTACCATCTGGCGCATATCCCTATGGCCTGGAACGATGTGGACGTTGAAAGGTTACGGGAATATAAAAAAGCCCACCCGGAAATTGAATACCTTCTGGCCTACAACGAGCCGAACCTGAAGGATCAGGCAAACATGACCCCCGCGGAGGCTGCAGAAAAATGGCCGCATCTGGTTGCGGTTGCCCGTGAACTCAATCTCAAAATAGTATCCCCCGCAATGAACTACGGTACTATGTCAGGTTACAGCGACCCTGTAAAGTGGCTTGACGATTTTTTTGAACAGCCCGGAGTTTCCCCGGATGATATTTCCGCCCTTGCCCTGCATTGCTATATGCCTAACGCGGGCGCAGTAAAATGGTACATCGAACGGTTCAGCAAATACGAAAAGCCCGTTTGGATGACCGAGTTTTGCGCATGGGGCAGGGATTTACCGGCGGATTTCAGCGAGCAGGGTCAAATGGACTTTATGAGCGATGTGATTACCTTTTTGGAACTTAACCCTGTGGTGGAACGCTACGCATGGTTTTATCCCCGTGCCGACGGCGACAACACGAAAAGGCCCTATAACAAGCTCTTAACCCACACAGACCCGCCTGAATTGACCGCTCTGGGTAAAGTCTTTGTAAACATGAGTACCTGCGATCCTGCCGTATACGCATCCCGTGGGCAGCAAATTGAGGCGGAACAGTTTACCAACTGTAATGTGTCCGACTGGCTTGGCGTGAAGGGTTTCTCCCGTTCCGTCCGCTACCGCCCCACCACCGATACAGGCGGGAACGGCGGCGGGATTGCCGGGGGTTTGGATATTTACGATTTTACCCAGGATATGTGGGTAGAGTATCAGGTCGACTTGTCTAAAGCCGCTTCCTCACTTACCTTGCGCAGCATGGCAAGTGAGGCGGCGACCGTAACTATTTCTGTTGACGGCGCTGCGGCCGGTACGGTCTCATTTTCCGAAGGCGGCTGGACAACCGGTACGCAAAATATTCCGGTACCCGCAGGGAAACACACCATCCGTCTGGCGGTAAGCGCCGGTAACTGGGCGTTAAACTGGCTCAAGGTAAAGTAACAGAAGAAACGTAAATCACGCGTTTCCCTGCAATATAATTTTTGCGATATACAAAGGAGAGAATTATGAACAAGCGATTAACCCGGTCTGTTTTACCGGTCCTGTCAATGGCGATGCTTGTCCCGTTATGCGCAGTATTGCTGAGTACCTGTGCCAAGCCGTTAGAGACTGCGGATAAAACCTTCACCAAAGCGCCGGCATTGACCCTGAGCCCTGTTGCAGGCGGTCTCGCCTATACCTGGACGGATTCCGAGCCTGGGGCGGACAGCTGCGATCTGTACTATGTGCAGGGGCAGGTTTCCAATGTGAATACGCTGAAAGCCGGAACCAAAATTGAAAATGCGGTTTCAGGCGGCACGATAGACAGTTTGACCGGGGAAGCGTATTACAGCGTTTTGGTAACGGCAAACAAGACCGGGTATGTAAGCGTTGATTCACCTATTAAACAGAAACAGGCCGGCAGCGGGAAAGAAAATTTTAATCCCGGTGATCCGGATGAAAACACCTTCACCACGGTGCCGGTATTGACCCTCGCCCCTGCATCAGGCGGCCTTACGTATACCTGGACCGCTTCCGATCCTGCGGCGGACAGCTACGATGTGTACTACGTGCCGGGACAAACTACCGATGCGGCTGCGGTGAAAGCCGGAACCAAAATTCCAGGCGCGGCCTCAGGCGGTACGGTAACCGGACTGACAGGCGGCGCGTACTACAGTGTTTTGGTAACGGCGAATAAGGCGGATTATCCGGGCGTAGATTCGGCTATCAAACAGAGGCAGATCAACGACAATACCTTCACCGCCGCGCCGGAAGTGACCCTTACCCCCGGCGTCGAAAGTCTCACCTATACCTGGACGGCTTCCAATCCCTCGGCGGACAGCTACGATGTGTACTGGGCGGCAGGACAGCTTTCCAATGCGAATACCCTGAAGGCCGGAACCAAAATTACCGGTGCAGCATCAGGCGGCACGATAAGCGGCTTGTCAGGCGGCGCGTACTACAGTGTTTTGGTAACCGCAAACAAGGCCTCGTATTCAAGCGAGGATTCGGCTATAAGACAGGGACAAACCGACAGCCCGCCCGCAGCCCCGCCCCCGCCGAAAACCAAACGCGGCGCGGCTTACAGTTTTACTACGGGAAACAACACCCCCGCGCAGGATATGGCATTGCTTAAATCCGGGACCGGGATCAATTGGTTTTACAATTGGGGAATAAACACCCCGGCAAATGTAAACACAGCGGCCGTAAATGCCGGGCTTCCCTACATACCGATGGCCTGGAACAGTGTTGATACGGCTAAATTACGCGCATATAAAGCAGCCCACCCGGATGTTGAATATCTGTTGGCTTTCAACGAGCCGAATTTGACCGACCAGGCAAACATGACCCCCGCCCAGGCCGCCGCAAAATGGCCTCAGGTAAAAGCTATCGCAGCGGAACTGAATCTTAAAATAGTGTCCCCCGCAATGAACTGGGGTACTTTGGCAAACTACAGCGATCCGGTAGTCTGGCTTGACGAGTTCTTCGCCCAGCCGGGGGTCTCCATACATGATATTTCCGCCATTTCCATTCACTGCTATATGCAGTACACCAGTGCGGTAAAATCCTTTATCGAAAAGTTCTACAAATACAACAAACCCATTTGGGTGACCGAGTTCTGCGGCTGGGAAGATTTGACTCAAATTACCAACGCAACCCGCCAAATGGAATATATGAGCAATACGGTTACCCTTATGGAACTTGATCCCGCGGTTGAACGCTACGCCTGGTTTATTCCCAAGGGCGCCGGCAATACGGGCAACACCGCGGCTCCGTATAACAAGCTGATAAACGACACAAACCCGCCGACCTTGACCGACTTGGGTACGGTGTATGTAAACATGGGCGCCGCCGATCCGGGTATATGGGCATCAAAAGACCAGCAGATAGAGGCGGAACATTTTACCGGCAACAACCTGGCGGATTGGATTGGCGTGTCAGGATATGCGAAGTCCGTCGTTCTCCGCCCCACCACCGATTCAAGCGGCGGCCTGGACATCTACGGCTTTACCAAAGAAAGCGGCAAGGATGGCATGTGGGTAGCGTATCAGGTTGATCTTGTCGGCGCCGGTACCAAAATCAGTCTGCGCTATCAGACAACTGCGTCAACGAGCCTGCAAATTTCTGTTGACGGCTCGCTTAAATCAACGGTTACCTTAAACTCTGCCGGTTGGACAACCAAAGAACAGGCGCTTGCAATCCCGGCGGGGAAGCATACCATCCGGTTAAAGATAGCCAACTCCGGCAATCTGGCCCTCAACTGGCTGAAAATAGAGTAACGGCGCACCGCCCGGAACAAACAGTAAGACGTAATCTCCCAGGAGACGAAAGTTTCCCGGGAGATTACGGTCTCCAAACAACAAACCCCGTCCTTTAGGGTCAGGGCAAAAGCATTTAACTTTTCTGAATGTCGGAAACCGTCAAAACCACAAAAGCCATGAAGAATATTCCACCGCAAAGTCGAAAAAGTCGAAGAAGAGGAGGAAAACAGAGTTAAATCCCTAGAAACTTATTTGACTGCGAACCGAAGGTTCGATTCGACTTTGCGGTCAAAAACTCCTGGGTAAAAGTTAAATGCTTTTGCCCTGCCTTTAGGGTAGCCTTAAAGGGCGGGGTTTGTTATTATCAGCATAAGGAGCAACCTATGGAAAAACCGTACACGGAACAGGAAAAACTGAAACGCGGCAAGCTGTTTGCGTCCCCGCCAACGGAGGCCGCTTCTTTTTGGCAGGACGCTCTGGACTTTGGAACCGGCAAAATCAAAAAGAACATCACCGCTTTTAAAAAGAAATTTCCCGCGCCCGCAAGTACGTCCAATGTATATACATTGATAGACAATACCGACTGGACCTCCTCCTTCTGGACGGGGATGCTCGCCCTTGCCTGGGAAGGCACCGCCGACCGCGCTTTTCTTAAGGCGGCGGAAGCGTACCTGCCCGGCTTCCGCGCCCGGCTGGACAAGCGCATCGCTGTAGAAACCCACGACCTGGGCTTTCTCTACACCCTTTCCTGTGTAAGCCTCTGGAAACTTACGGGTAACCAGGAGGCAAGAGACGCGGCACTCAAGGCGGCGGACCTTCTGATGGTCCGGTACCACGAAAAGGCCGGGGTTATCCAGGCATGGGGGAATTTGAACGATACTAAACAGCAGGGCCGCATCATCATAGACTGCGCCATGAACCTGCCGCTGCTCTATTGGGCGGCGGAGGAAACGGGCAACCCCTATTACCGGGAAGCGGCGCTGCGGCATATCGAAAACGCCAACCGGTATATTATCAGGAGCAACTGGTCTACCTATCACACGTACTACTTCGATACCAAAACCGGAAAGCCCCTGCGGGGCAGTACCGCCCAGGGCTACTCCGATGATTCCTGCTGGAGCCGGGGACAGGCCTGGGGCATCTACGGTAATGCCCTTTCATACCGCTATAACCGGGACCCGCTGTTCCTGGAAAACGCGCGGGGCCTCGCCCGCTACTTCCTCAACCGCCTGCCCGACGACCTCGTGGCCTATTGGGATTTGGTGTTTGTAAAGGGCCCTGAAGAACGGGACAGTTCCGCCGCCGCCATTGCCGCCTGCGGCCTTTTGGAACTAAGCGCCGCCTTGCCTTACGCCGATCCCGACCGCAGGCTCTTTGAAAACGCCGCCCTTCACATCACGGCATCCCTGGCGCAATCCTACACCACCGCCGCCATTCCCCGCTCAAACGGTATTCTGATCCACGGGGTGTACAACAAACCGGGTCATATCGGTGTGGACGAGTGTACCAACTTTGGCGATTACTTTTATATGGAAGCCCTCGTCCGCATCGTCCGGGGATGGAAACCCTACTGGTAGGAAGGAACAATGAATCAGCTAAAAGCGAATTCGCTAAAAACTCGAAAAGACCTTGAGCAGAGTCTGATAGATTTACTGTCGCCCCTTAAAAATCACGCGGTTCCCGGCGGATACCTTTTAGGCGCAAGCGCCGCTCTCTATGCCCCCCGAATCGCTTCGATGGAAGGCTATTGCCGGACCCTGTGGGGAATAGGCCCCTTTGCTGCCAAGGGGCGCTATCCCGGTATCGATACTATCCTTTCAATTTTACGTGAAGGGGTGGACCCCGAATCTCCCGGTTACTGGGGCGTACCCGGTGACCGGGGGCAACGGCTGGTGGAAATGGCCGCCATTGCCCTTTCCCTCCTTTTGGCAAAGGAAACCTTCTGGGATAGTCTTTCCGAAAAAACACAAACACAGCTGTATACATGGCTGTCCTTTGTTGAAAAACAGGAAGTGTGCGGGAACAACTGGAACTTTTTCCGAATACTGGTCTGCGCCGCGTTTCGTAAACTGGGGCTCCCGGTGGACGAACAATCGGAAAAGAGATCTCTGGACGGTATTGAAGCCTGTTACCGGGGGGACGGCTGGTATCAGGACGGCGGCGACGGGAATTACGATAACTACAACCCCTTTGCGTTCCATTTCTACGGCCTCCTCTACGCGAAGGTTGCAGGGGAGCGGGACCCTGAGCGGGCGGCCCGGTACATCGAACGGGCTCGACTTTTCGTGCCTCGCTACGCCGCGTGGTTCAGGGAGGACGGATCGTCTGTTCCCTATGGCCGCAGTTTAACCTACCGGTTCGCGGTAGTATCACTGTTTTCTGCCGCCGCTTTTGCGGGTGTAGAAATACTGCCCTGGGGTGTACTAAAGGGTTTGGTACTGCGGAATTTACGCTGGTGGTTTAGTCAGCCCATACTGGACGCGGGGGGCATCCTTTCGGTGGGCTACGCCTATCCCAATCTCTGCATGGCCGATCAGTATAATTCACCGGGGTCCCCCTACTGGGCGCTTAAAACCTATCTTGTCCTCGCCCTGGGGGATGATCATCCCTTCTGGAAAGCGGCAGAGCTGCCGCTGCCTGAAATGAAGCGGATACAGAGCGACAAGATTCCCGGCTTCATCATCTCCCACGGCAGTGAAGATGTGCAGCTTCTTACTGCGGGACGTTATCCCAACTTCACCATGAACCATGAGGCGGATAAATACTGCAAGTTTGCCTACTCCGCCCGGTTCGGTTTCTGCGTTTCCCACAGTAATTATATCTTGGCAAAAACCGGCTGCGATTCCATGCTGCTGCTCAGCGAAGGGGACAATTACTGGCGGCAGCGCCGGGAAGTATCGGAACAAACCACGGGGGAAAATTGGGTCTCCAGCGTCTGGAAGCCCTGGGATGATGTACGGATCACCACTACTCTGGTCAGCCTTGGCAACGCTCATGTACGGCTTCACCGTATTGAAAGCAAGCGGAAGCTCATTACCGCGGAGGGCGGCTTCTCCCTGCCCCGGTATCACGGGCTGGAGGAACCTCTGCCGCTTAATAATACTGCCGCCGCGCCGCACGAAGCTCTGGCCGCCTTTGACTGGGGCGCTTCCCGGATCATCGCGCTGGAACGCACTGCCGCGCGGCATGGTACGCTGGTCAGCCCCGCCCCAAACCTCAATGTCCAGGACCCCTGCGTGGTCGTCCCCGTTCTTGAAGGAACACTGGAACCGGGACTTACCATACTGGCCTGTGCCGTCCGTGCCGGGGACCGGGCGGCGGTAAGCGGGGAGACGCTTCCGTCGGTAGCATTTATGGAAGGGGAAGCGGAGGTGTTTGACGGTAACGGAAATAGCGCAGGCCGCTTTCCCCTCCGGTAGACACGTTACCGGGCGGCACGGTACGCGCCCAAAAAGTGAAAATCTTCGGTTTTGGCCTTTAGGGTCTCCAGTACCGAGGCAAAATCCTCATCGGTTTCGGGCAGACTGAGGTCCACATAAAAGAGGTACTGCCAGGGCTTGCCCTGAATGGGGCGGGACTCCAGCTTGGAGAGGTTGATGCCCTTCTCGCTCATGATCTTTAAGCAGGCAAAGAGCGCCCCCGGCTCATCGGGTACGGAAAACACCAGAGAGGCCTTATTCGGCTTTCCCGACCCAAGGCTGGGGGGTACCGGGGCGCTATCATCGCCGGTTTTCCGGGCGATGATGACGAAGCGGGTGTAGTTCAGAGGATTGGTCTCGATTCCCGTCTTGAGGACCTTGAGGCCGTGGGCCTTGGCCGCCGCCTCTCCGGCAATGGCGGCGATTTTTGGATGCTCCGTGCCGCCTTCCGCCAAGAGTGAGGTTACCGCCGCCGCCGTATTATAGAAGGGTTCAAGCCGCCAGGTGTGCTTGTCCAGAAAATCCCGGCACTGGGCGAAGCCCTGGGAATGACTCCGCACCGCCTGGATCGTGTCTAGCGTGGCGCTTTCGTGGGCGATAAGGCAGTGGACAATCCGCAGTTTGAGTTCCCCCACCACGGTGATGTCGGGATAGCGCAGAAAGAGGTCGTAGTTCTCGTGGATCGATCCGGCGAGGCTATTTTCCACCGGCACCACCCCAAAGGCGGCGGACCCGTCCAGTACCGCATCGAACATGGCGTTGAAGGACGGGCAGGACAGCCGGGGGGCATCCTCCCCAAAGGCCCGCAACAGGGCCTGTTCCGCATACGCGCCGCTTTCCCCGGAAAAGGCTATGGGCAATTCCTCATCGTTTGTGGGCGCCTTCGTTTCATGCGCCGTCAGGCCGCCGCCTTTTCTCCCTGCGCCGCCGCTTGCCGCATCCCCCGCCGTAGTGACGTTTCCCCCAATCACCGGGCGGGGGGTCCTGCCCGCCTCGGGGTTGGGGGTCCTGGCCGCCCCTGGTCGGGGCGTCCTGAGCAGTTCCTTCCCAACCACCGGGGCCAGCGCCTCAATATCCCGCATAAGCCGCTCAAACTGGGAGGGAAACAGCGATTGGGGGCCATCGGAAAGGGCGCTGTCCGGGTGGGGATGCACCTCTACCGTTAAGCCGTCCGCCCCGGCCGCTACCGCCGCCAGCCCCGCAGCGGACACCATGGCCCGGATGCCCACGGCGTGGCTGGGGTCTACAATTACCGGCAGGTGGGAGAGCCGCTTGACCACGGGGATGGCCGAAATATCCAGAGTGTTACGGGTATAGGTCTCGAAGGTGCGGATGCCCCGCTCGCAGAGGACCACGTCCTTCGTCCCGGAGGCCAAAAGGTACTCCGCCGAAAGCAGCCATTCTTCTATGGTAGCGGACGGACCGCGCTTTAATAATACGGGCTTTCCAATGGACCCTACCTTCTTGAGCAGCTCGAAATTCTGCATATTCCGCGCCCCAATCTGGAACATATCCGTCAAATCCTTCATTTGAACCGCCAGTTCCGGGGAGACCACCTCGGTTACAATGGGCATACCATTGGCTTCCCCGGCGGCCTTCATGTACTCAAGGCCCTGCATCCCCAGGCCCTGAAAGGCGTAGGGGCTGGTCCGGGGCTTGTAGGCCCCGCCCCGCAGGATCACCGCCCCGGACTCCCGCACCTGGGCGGCGGTCTCGAAAATTTGCTCCCGGCTTTCCACCGCGCAGGGCCCGGCGATAACCGTAATCCGGGACCCCCCAATCTTCACCACCGCCCCTGATGGGCCGGACCCTACCGTAACAATCGAATCTTCGGTCTTGGTCTCCCGTGAGGCCAGTTCGTAGGGCTTGGATGTGGCCGCCACCCGTTCCACCCCCGGAAGCAGGGTCAGTTCCTGTATATCCAGCGCCCCTTTCCCGGTCGCGCCAATAACCTCATCATCCCCAAGGGTCTGTTCCCGTGCGCTAAACCCCCGCTCTTTCAAAAAAGCGCGGACCAAATCCTTATCCCGGGCGGAAATACCTTTCGACAAAATGACAATCATGATGGAACCTCACCAGACAGCCTAGCAGTTTGTTGCGCTTTGTGCAATTCAATAGAAAGAACCGGCTTTCAAACCGGTTCTACCTTGAAAAAAACGGAAATGGGGCATATACTTCAATAGGCAAAGGGTCGGGCAGCAAAAAAAGCTAAAGTTTTGGGGGAAATATACCGAAAGTCTTATAGATAGAGATCTGTTTGGGCTTCGGAGTGTTTAGGGGGATGCTGCCAGGCCGTATTTATGGAGAAACAAGGTCCAGGTTTTCCAAGGAGGATTGAAGATGAACCGGTTACCGCCTCTGTGTATCATACCTTTTTCTGCCGGGTACTTCCCCAAGACAAGCAAATCGGGTATCGTTGACTGTAATAAAGGGCAACTGCGGAAGCTGGGGGTTATAATCCAATGAAAAACATACGGGCTTTTTGTGTCATCGTATTGGGTTTGTGTATTACATCGCTTACGTTTGCCCAGCAAATACGGAATTTCCGGCAAACGGGCCAGGCTACGCAGCAATTGGATGCGCCGGGGCTCAGTATCGCACATCCCAGTCTGCCTTTGGGTACCCAAGTCCGGGTAACCAATACGGAAAACAGCCGACAGGCCATTGCTACTGTTGCGGGCCGTATCACCGCTTCCACTGAACGTATCGTCGATCTTTCCAAAGCCACCGCGTCAGGTATCGGCATGGATGGTCCCACCAGCGTTCCCGTGATACTTGAAGTGATTGAAACCCGCCGTACCCCCCCAGCGGAGCCCGAATCGCCGCCGCCGCCGCCCGTAGTGGTGGTTGCCGAACCTGAACCTGAACCTGAACCTGAGCCCGAGCCCGAGCCCGAATCGCCGTTGTCGCCGCCTGTGGAAGAAATGGCGTCTGAGCCGGCACCAGAGCCGGAGCCAGAGCCGTTGTACCAGTCCCAGAGTCCGACCTATCCCCAGAGCCCGGCCTATCCCCAGAATCTATCCTATCCCCAGAGCAGTGTGTCCGATGCTCACCAGCCTCAGGCCATAACCCAACCTCAGGCCGTAACCCAGCCGCAGTCTGTGTCTACTCCAACATCGGCCGCCAGCCCGACTAACGCATCGGTGCCGGGATTGTCTTCGGCCCCGTCGCCTACGGTAGTATCGCCCAATACGCCAATCACCACATCGCCGGTAACGTCGAACTCCACATCGCCGACTACCACCACTTCGCCCACCATGATGGGCCCGACGGTAGTTAGCCCGTCTACGCCACCGCAGAATTCGACCAGCAACTCTACATCCCAGGTTCCGAACATCATGGTGATCCCGATATATACCAACCCCGGCAGCAACGATTATGGGGCAATGCCCCAGTATCAATACACCCAACAGACGGCATCCCCACCGCCTCTCCAGCAGGTACAACCCGCGCCCCAGCAGCAGGCGCAACCCGCGCCCCAGCAGCAGGCACAACCCGCACCCCAGCAGCAGGCACAACCCGCACCTCAACAGCAGGCGCAACCCGTGCCCCAGCAGCAGGTACAACCCGCACCCCAGCAGCAGGCACAACCCGCACCTCAACAGCAGGCGCAACCCGTGCCCCAGCAACAGGCACAACCTGCGCCGCAGCAACAGATACAGTCTAAGTCGCCTGTGACGCCAAACTATTCAGGTGTTCCGGCGCTGGTCAAACCCTGTATGCCTTCGGACAACAAGGTTTACCGGGTTCAGGTTGGAGCGTATAGGGCTACGATCAATGCC
>BNVD01000002.1 GCA_025997835.1 Spirochaetia bacterium | reverse complement strand
TACTTTATCCACAAAATAGTCGTCATAGCCATCAACAACCATTTGTAATCCAAATTCCAGTATGTTTCTTTGTTGGCATTTTGATTCATCCAATTCGTCTTCCAATGCCAACAAAGAAACATACTGGAATTTGGATTACAAATGGTTGTTGATGGCTATGACGACTATTTTGTGGATAAAGTACTATCGAACGTTATAAACCAGGAACAGGAAATTGATGCGGATTGGAAGACCTTAAAAAACGTTCAAAAAGAAGCGGTAATTGGAATACAGTGTGGTTCGAATTGGGAACGGCTGAAAATCATACTCGATTCGTTTGTGCCTATAGAAATGGCGGAATACATAAATAACAAATGAATTAAACATCGCCTTAAAAATGCAACACAAGTATCAGATTTTATTACACAAAACTTCTGACAGGCTCTTAGTATGCTTTTTCTAGTTTCCATATATTTTACCCAATCGTATCTTCCGTGATCTTTTAAGACCTTCTTTTGCTTCGGTATTATTTTGGTTAAGCTTAATGGCCTTTGTGTAGTCCGCTATGGCCTGTTTGTAGGCGCCTTTTGCTTCATATGCAGCCCCACGGTAGTTATAAAAACGCTCCTCATTGGGATAGATGCTGATTACCTGGGTGAAGTCTGCTATTGCCGAATCATAATCACCCTTTTTACAATACGCTTTACCGCGCTCGGTATAGAAAGAGGTATCATTAGACTCAATACCAATTGCCATTGTGTAGTCCGCTATGGCTTGTTCATAATCACTATTGAGACAGTACGCACGGGCACGAGACGAATAGGCAAAATAAAAAGTAGGCTGCATTGTAATTACCTTGGTAAAATCTGCAATGGCCGATTTATAATCTCCCTTCTTGAGATATGCCTTACCACGATCGTGGTAATATCCAACGTAATTAGGAGCAAGTCTGATTACCTGAGTATAGTCCGCTATGGCTCTGTCAAAATCATTTTTTTCTACATAGGTATTTCCACGCCAAAAATAGTAATCAGCATTTTTGGGGTCAGAATTGATTGCCTTGGTGAAGTCCGCAATGGCCCGGTCATATTCTTCATTGAGAATATACAAACTACCCCGATCGCAATAAGCCCTTGCATAATTAGGATCAATGCTGATTGCCTTGGTGTAGTCCGCCATTGCCGAAGCATAATCTGTCTTTTCCTTGTCGTAATATGCATTAGCGCGATCATAATAGGCGCTGGCATAATTTGGATCACTGTTGACTGCTTGGGTGTAGTCCGCTATGGCCCGGTTATAATCACCCTTGATACAATATACAAGACCACGATAGTGATAGGCACTTGCCAAATTAGGATTAATGCTGATTGCCTTTGTGAAGTCCGCTATGGCCTGGTCATAATCGCACTTTAAGCTATAAGCGATCCCCCGATTATTATATACAAGGGGATAATCGGGAACGGTATTGATTACCTGGAGATAACTATCTATGGCCTGAGTATATTCTGCTATGGCTAAATCATAATCTCCCTTATCAGTAAATGAGTCACCTTGAATAAAATGCCTCCCATCGAAAATTGACAGTTCAAGATTTTCCACGGTATCCCCTTTACTACTCCCCATCCTGCTCAGTTATATACCCATAAAGCTCTCTAATGTGCTCTTCCCACACTTCAACTAAATGCGCCGGTTCCATCGGGGTGGCGGAACAGCCAAATGACAGCACCCAAGCAAGCACTTTATCAAATTGGGTGCTTGAAAAACTAAGAATAAAACATTCATCCCCGGTATCTTCTATCTTTTGATCGTCGGCCCATTGGCGTTCTTGAATTGCAGGAAGGGCATCATTGGAAAATTGAATACGGTAGTTTTGTTTTTCGCCCTCAAACACACCAAAATGGCTGTTATTGTTTTTTGCATTGTAATCAAAATCCTGCGGAAGTTTAAAGGTTTCATTGGTGAGGGCTGCGTTTTCCATTCTTTGTAATGAGAATAATCTTGTTGCTTCCCGCTCCTCAGAATAGCCGTAAAGATACCATATACCGGTATCAAAGAGAAGCTGATAGGGCCGAACAAGCCGGGTATTGTACTCGGTATCCCAACGGCCTTTATAGTCAAAGGTAATGACCTGATTATCCCGCAGCCCCGTTGTAATTACTTCCCATATTTCAGGCTTTACCGGGGCCGAAGCTACTGATGGGACGATAATTCTCTTTTCATACCATGCTGATTTCTCAGGCTCAGGAGTATCAATTTGGGACAATGGCGCGGTAATGTCTTCTAAAAGACGTTTTGCCGATTCGTAGAGGGGCGTATTTTTGTATAATTCCAACAGGGATTTAGCCATCCCTACGGCCAGCATGTCATTTGCATTGGCATAGCGGGCAGGCAATCTAAAGCGTTTTTCGGAATAGTAATATCCACGCCGCTTTGCATCATATTCAATGGGGGCGTGTAAACTGTACTTCATATACTCAATATCCCGGTAAATAGTGGCTGACTTGTATTCATGTTTTTCAACAAAATACCTGACATTAGGATATGTGCCGGAAGCAATCTCTCTGTCTATTAAGTAGATCCTTGCCAGGGCCAGTTTTGGTATGCTTTTTCTTGTTTCCATAGTTTATAGTATACTCCCTTAGTTTATCACGCAATGATGGGGCAATTATTTTATAGTATTTTCATAGCTATAACCGCGCAGGCCTCCGCGTCCGCCAATGCGTTATGATGATTCAAAAGGTCAAACCCGCATTTTTTTGCCACCGTAGGCAGGCTATGATCTGATAGAATTTTCCCATATACACGGCGTGAAGCTTTGCAAGTACATTGAAAGGGATAGTCAGGGTACGGCATATTATACGCTTCATGCACCGCCCTTAGACATCCTTCATCAAATTGACTATTATGCGCCACTAACATAAGCCCTTCAATTTTTGGCCTGAGTTCTGTCCACACTTCCGGGAACGGCCGTTCGTCTATGGTATCCTGATACGATATTCCATGGATATCATCGGTAAACCAGCCAAGATAGTAATTTGGCTTTGGTCTTATGAGGCTGTAATAGGTATCAGTAATTTTGTTATTCCTGACAATAATAACACCTACAGCGCAAACACTGGAATGATTCTGGTTAGCGGTTTCAAAATCAAGGGCTGCAAAATCGGTCATAAAATCCCGCCTGATTCACGGCAGCTTTTGATGCGACGTTCCGCCTCTTGATATGATACGTCCTGTCCAGAATTCGCCATTTGTGTTTTCATGCTTTATATATACCACAGTTGGTCCATCATAGAATGAGAGGGCAAAAAATTTATCGGGATTTTTACTCTAACGCCGCCTTACCCCTCACTCTCACGCAAAGCAGAGGCAGAGTATTTACAGGGCGGCGATTGGGTAAGCGGTTATGATACCAGAGCTATAGAAACTTTGCGAACAGACATAACCCAGAGTATCGGTAATTAACGTTCCCAAATTCCCGTGTACTTTTCACCTGATGTGGTGGAAAATACACGGTATATTTATTTGCCGATGACTACTGGCCTTTCCCCATGCGATATGCTATGCTGTTCTTAAGAGGTGAACAGGGCAAAGATCCAGCAAAAACAAGCAAATCTTATTGAAATGATCGGGTATAAACATGTTGAGTCAAAATTGATAAATATTCGTGACCAAAATGTTCTTATTGATAGTGATGTCGCAAATATGTACGGAGTTGAAACAAAAGAAATAAATCAAGCTGTCAAAAACAATCCTGATAAATTTCCTGGTGGATATATTTTTGAGGTAAAATCAGATGAAAAGAGTGAACTGGTCAAAAATTTTGACCGGTTCAAATTATTAAAACACTCTTCTGCTTTACCAAAAGCCTTTACAGAAAAAGGCTTATATATGTTGGCAACAATTCTAAAAAGTTCCACGGCAACAGCAACAACTATTGCAATTGTTGAAACGTTCTCAAAAATACGTGAACTCTCAAAATTAGTTGCAGCATTGCCGCAAACTACGAAAAAGAATGAACAAAAAACGCTAATGCAGAAAAGTGGTGAAATTATTGCTGAGTTATTAGACAATGATTTGGAAACATCTGAAACAGAAACAAGCTTTGAAATTGATTTGTCAGTTATGAAATTTAGGCACGTTGTTAAGAAGAAAATAAAAAATACTGAAGAAGAAAAAAAATAATAGGGCATGTCGTACGTCCGTGTATGGCGATTGGGTAAGCGGTTATGATACCAGAGCTATAGAAACTTTACCATCTATATCCCGTCGCCCCTCACTCCCACGGAAACTTCCCCGCGCTGCCGATAGTACCGTTGCTGTTAGCCGCACCCGCCACCCAATCCACATACTGCACCGCAGTCCGTGGTGAACGGCCGTTGAACCACCGCTCCCAGCGCAAGGCGTTGTCCCGGAACCGCAGCCGTTCTTCTGCGGTGCTGGCGTCGGTAAGGAGGCCCCGCTGTTCGGCGATGCATTCGGCAATGCGCAGATATTCTTCCTGTCCGGGGGCGGTGTATACCACGGTCAGGCCGAAGCGGTCTGCCAGGGAGAACTGTTCCTGCATGGTGTCGAAGGCGCGGATGTCACCGGTAGCGGCGGCAGTGCCGCTCTCGGCGGCACTGGCTGCTTCAGCGGAATTGGGCCGGTCGGCGATGCGTTCTTTGACCAGGTGGCGGCGGTTGCTGGTAGCGTAGACTACCACGTTGGCGGGGCGGGTTTCGATGCCCCCTTCCAAAAGTGCTTTGAGGCTGCGGAAGGAATCGTCGGTGGTTTCAAAGGAGAGGTCGTCGATAAAGATGACAAACCGCAAGGCGCGGTCGGCGAGCATGTCCAGTATACCGGGGAGCTGCACTAAATCGGCCTTGCTGATTTCCAGCAGTTTGAGTCCCCGGTCTGAGTATTCGTTACACACTGCTTTTACGGTCGCAGATTTGCCGGTACCCCGGTCACCATAGAGGAGCAGATTGTTGGCCTGGTTGCCCTCCAGAAACCGCAGGGTGTTGGCGATCACTGTGGAACGCTGATCTTCATAGCCGTATAAATGAGCCGGCCGTATCGGGTCGGGATTTTGGACGGGCCGCAGGGACAGGGAGAGGAAGGCCGGGGTCAGGGCGAAAAACCAGGAAGCCTGCGCGGTTTGAGCGCTCTGGACCGTATCCGGCGGCGCCCAGTAAAACGACGCATACTGACCCAGCAACCCTGCGCCGTGGGTGCGGATGTGTTCGGTCAGGGCCGGGAGGGACGCGCCCCAGTTTGAATTTTCGGGGAATATTTTCAACAGTAATTCTGCGCCATCTACTTGGGGCTTTTTCCCTGCTGTGGGAAACCGCGTCGGATGTTCCGCCGCCCATATCACACGAGACTCTTCTTCTATACCCTGAGCAATCTGATCCAGCCCGATTTTCCTGAGCAGTTCCGCGATGTGGAAGCCCAGACTGTGAATCTCAAAGGCGGCGATCCGGCCCAGCCGGGCGAGGTCGGTTTTCGCCATGACCGCCAGTACCGGCGGCAGGGTGTCCTGGATTTCAGCGGCGTGGGTGTAGGGGTTGTCGTCGGTGACGGTTAGGTGGGCTATGGTCAAATAAAACGAATAGTCTTTCTGGCAGAGAACAAAGGCGGCGGTAAAGGCGGCCCAATCCTGAATGATATCGGGGTAAATGTCGTCTAAACTGAAAACAGGCCCTTCCGCCTTTTCCTCGGACATATCCTCAAGCAAATCCCGCAACGCAGTAAGCAGGGGGCTTTCCCGCACCGGTGAAAAGATGGAAAGCCCCAGTATATCCGCTAAAACAGTATACATACTGTCGATGATATTCAAGCGGAGACCTTTTTCTCTGCAGCCTGATTGAGGTCACCTGCGGTTTGTAACAGCTTTAATACTTTAGTAGGACACTTTGCAACACAAGTCCCGCAGGAAATACATGTACGGTAATCAACTACCGGGATACCGTTCTCCAGGGTGATGCACTTTTGCGGGCAGTTTTTTACGCAAAGTTCACATTTGATGCATCCCGCTTTGCAGGTTTTCATCACCATGGTTTTAACAGGGTTTCTGTTGGAACACCGCGCCATCGATCCCTTTCGATCTTTCGGCACCTCCCGCAAAAGCTGTTGGGGACACTCGGCGATACAGACCTTACAGCCCGTACATTTTTCCAGATCGATTTTAGGCAGACCGTCTTCCCCCATGGAGATACCCCCGAACTGGCAGACCGCTGCGCAGTCCCCAAAACCGAGGCAGCCCCATGCGCAGAGCTTGGTTCCCCCGGCGGAAAGCTTGGCCCCCCGGCAGGTTTGCAGTCCGGTGTATTCACCCTTCTGCGGGGCGTGCTCCTTTGAACCTTGACAGGCCAACACCGATACTACCGGCGCCACTTCTGCGGCATCGCTGCCCAAAACGGCGGCGATCTGTTTCGCTGTTGCCGTTCCTCCCACCGTGCATTTCCCGTTTTCAGCCGTTTTTGACGCCACTGCCGAGGCGTACCCGTCACAGCCGGGAAACCCGCAGGCCCCGCAGTTCGCGCCCGGCAGGGCGGCGCGGACGAGGCCGATCAGCGGGTCCTCTGCAACAGCAAAAAATTCACGGAAAAAGCCCAAGGCAATACCTAAAATCAACGCCAACGCTGCGGCGAACAGGGCGGTAATCAGTATAATATTCATAGCGTATACCTCCGACTTGTTCGGCGCCTCGGTTAGTCGCCTCACAAGTCATGCGAAATGCTCCACATTTCGCTGTTTTTATAGGAAGTTTTTCGGAAACTGTCGAACCGCAGGTTCGCGTTTCCAAAAAACTTTATTTCACCAAACCGGAGAAGCCCATAAAGGCCATGGACAACAACGCCGCGGTGACGAACAGTATCGGTGTGCCTTTCAAAAACGCCGGGACCGGGCTGGTCCTGATCCGCCGCCGTATTCCCGCCAACAGCAGGAGCGACAGCAGGAAGCCAAGCGCCACTCCAATGGCGTACACCACGGATTCTACAAAACTGTAGCCGTTGGAAATCACATCGAACGTAACCGCCAGAATGGCGCAGTTGGAAGTAATCAGGGCGAAGTAGATACCCATGGAGTTGTACAACAAAGGCGACGTTTTTTTCAGGTAAAATTCCACGAGCTGAACCAGCGCGGCAATCACCAGAATGAACACCAGTATTTGCAGAAACACTAATCCTAACGGTTCCAGAATGAACTTGTAAATCGGCCAGGTTACGCAGGTGGCCAGCACCGTTACAAAAATTACGGCCAATCCCATACCGGTAGATTTATCTTCATCGGTACTCATCCCGATAAACGGGCAGAGCGCCAGGAAGCGCATAAAGACCACATTGTTAATCAGAAATGCTGAGATAAAGATTTTAAACAATGTCATGCCTGACCTCCATGAACGTGAGCGCCGTGAGCGCAGCCGGCAGTACTTGTGTCATCCAAAGCCGCAGCGCCCGCTCCCTCTGGAGCGGATTTTAGACGGGACTTAATCAACAGGTTAAGTGAGATGAACAGGGCAAACACGAAGAAGCCCCCCGGCGGCAGGATGAAAAACAGAATAGGCTGATAACTGTCGGGCAAAACCTGAACGCCCAAAATCGCGCCGCTGCCCAACAGTTCCCGTACGAGGGCAATGCCGGTCAACACCCAAGTGTAGCCCAGCCCCATGCCCAGCGCGTCGGGGATCACGTCCAGGGGAGGCCGTTTCGAGGCGAAGCCCTCAACCCGGCCCATGATTATGCAGTTTACTACGATGAGGGGGATGAACACTCCCATCGCCTTGGACAGGTCCGGGAAGTACGCCTTGAGCACATAATCGATTACGGTAGTAAAGGCCGCGATGATGATGATGAAAATCGGTATGCGTACCGATTCGGGAATGAGCTTTCTGAACAGACTGATCACCAACTCCGACATGAGGAGTACAAAGGTCATGGAGAGGCCCATGCCTATGCCGTTCGCCACCTCCGTGGTGACCGCCAATGCCGAGCAGAGGCCGATCATCAAGGTCACCAACGGATTCTCCCGGACGATGCCGTTGGTGAATATCCTGAATAGCCGTTTCATTCTGCGCCTCCCTGTGCCGCAAGCCACGCCGCCGCCGCAGTCCCCGCTGTTTTTACCACCGTGGAAACCGCCCGGCTTGTGATGGTGGATGCGGTGATGGCGACTATGTCATTCTTAACTTCAAAGGGGTCGCTTACGGGCTTGCCTGCGAACTGGCCGTAAAAGGTAAGCCCCGCCGCCTTGTCCACAAAATAGGCCGCCGATGCTGCGTTGGCCCCAAGGCCAGGGGTATCCTTATGTTCCAGAATCTTCGCCCCGCTGATCTTGCCGTCCGTCCCGATCCCCACCAGTACAACGATGGGACCGGCGTAACTCGGCCCGGACGCCTGAATCGCCGCCCCCAAAAGCTCATCTCCCCGGCGTATTTCGTACTCGCTGTCGAAAAGTATGGTACTTTCGGGACTTTCTATCGCCCCGGTGATGTCCTTAAACCCGTCGGCGCTGGGGAACAGGTCCTTCAGCGCCGCTTCCAGGTCCACCTGGGACCGCCCGGCGATGGTTTTCTCCGTGGCGGTGTATACAAAGGCCAGCCCCACGCAGGCGGCGGCGGCGAACAGGGCCAGCACGACCCCAAGTTTCAACATTCCTCCGATTTTCATTTTGCGTTCCCTCCTGTCTGCTTCGCGGGCTTCTTTTTAGGCACAAAGCCGTATTTTTTCTGCAAGAGACGGTTGAGGAAGGGCGTCAAAGCGTTCATCACGAGGATGCCGTAAGTGACCCCTTCCGGGTAGGCCCCCCATTTGCGGATGAGTATGGTGATAACTCCCGCGCCAAAGCCGAATATCAGCTTGCCCCTTGGGGTTACCGGCGCGGAAACGTAATCGGTCACCATGAACACCGCCCCGAACAGAAGCCCGCCGCTCAACACCGCAAAGAGCGGGTCCAGCCCCAGAGCCAGCGCCGTAAGCGCCGACCCGATTATCATGCCCACCGGCGCCCGCCAGTCGATGGTTTTGGTGAGTAACAGATACAAACACCCCGCCAGAATCAGCAGTATCGAAGTTTCCCCGATAGAGCCCCCGTGGTTCCCGATGAACAGGGCCTTGATGGTGGACCAGTAATCCGGCGCGGCGGCAAAACCCAAAACGTGAAGGTCCTTCCCCACGTCGGCTATGCTGCCCCCTATCTTGATGATACCCAGCGGCGTTGCCCCGGTTACCGCATCCGCGCCGAACCCCGCCGGGTGATGCCATGTGGTAATCGCCGCCGGAAAGCTCATGATCAAAAACGCCCTGCCGGTGAGAGCCGGGTTAAACACGTTGGCCCCCAGCCCGCCGAAAAATTCCTTGGCTACCACAATGGCGAACACCGCGCCCAATGCCGTCATCCACAGGGGCGTTCCTGGAGGCAGTATCAGCGCCAGAAGCAGCCCGGTTACCGCCGCCGAAAGGTCCCCCACCCGCACATCCTGTTTAGTGACACACCGGAACAGGGCCTCCGCCGCCATTGCCGCCGCAACGGATACTACGATGTTGAGCAGTGCGGGCAATCCGAAAATCACCACCCCGAAGATCGATACCGGGGCCAGGGCGGCCAGCACATGGCCCATCAGGGTCCGGGCGTTCACCGGAGCCGCAATATGAGGGCTCGACTGGAGCAGCACCGGCGGCTGTTCGCCGGGAGTACCGGAGGAAGGCGGCACTTTAATAGAAGAATGTTCCCTTTCGGGGGCCTTGTCACTATCTGCCATGAGGATACTCCTATTTACCGGGCGGCGTTAGCCGCCAATGTTTAATCGAAAGGGAAGCTATGCTTCCCTATACTCCTATTTACCGGGCGGCGTTAGCCGCCGATGTCCAATCGGAAGGGAAGCCATGCTTCCCAATTTCTATATCTACCATCGTCTTTGTCTGTGCTGTCCGTGTTGTCCGTGGTTAAATTTTCTTGTCCGGCTCGGACGCCGCTGTTTTCGCCGCCGCTTCCGCTGCCTTTTGCCGCGCCATCTCCAACGCCTGCCGTGCTCGCAGCCGCCCCTTCCCAACCCGGAAGCGCTGTACCAGCCGAATCCGGGCGGGACACACGTAGGTGCAGCTCCCGCATTCAATACAATCCATCAGCCCGACTTTGACCGCCTCGTCCAGGTCGCCCGCTTCAAGGGCCAGATTCATCAGTACCGGGGAAAGTTTGCAGGCGCAGTTCCGCAGACACCGGGCACAGCGTATGCAGGGCCCCTCGGCATCGGCGTAGGTCTCCTCGGCGGTCATCAGCACAATCCCGGAGGTGTTCTTCTGGATGGGAATTGCCGCCGTGGGTACCGCCGTCCCCATCATGGGACCGCCAAACAGTACCTTGCGTAGTCTGCCGTAATCAATGTCGATAAATTCTGGCGGCAGGTCCGTAAGCAGGGTCCCGATAGGCGCGTGAATGTTCTTAGGCGTCTTGCAGGCACCGCCACTCACCGTAAGCCCCCGCTCGATTAGGGGCTTGCCCAACGTGAATGCCTCGGCGATGGCCGCCAAAGTCCCCACATTGGAGACAATGCACCCCGCATCCATAGGCAGCCCCCCGGACGGTACCTCCCGGCCGGTCAACGCCGTAATCAGCATCTTCTCCCCGCCCTGAGGGTAGCGGGTCTTGCAAAGCCCAATCTCGATGGTCCCGGTATGGGGAACCTCCGCCAGCGCCGTTTCAATCATGGGGATAAGCCGCGCCTTGTTGTCTTCCATACCGATAATGGCATGGTTCACCCCGGTGATCTTCATCACAATGGCAAGCCCCTGAATCAACAAGGTCGTCTTTTCGGTGAGCAGGGCCTCGTCGGTGGTAAGATAGGGCTCGCATTCGGCGCCATCGGCAATAATCAGGTCGATAGGCTTGGCCGGCGGCGGGGAAAGCTTTACATGGGAGGGAAATCCCGCGCCCCCCATGCCGATAATGCCCGCCTCCCGTATGCGGGCTAGGGCTTCCTCTTTGGTACAGCGCTCAATGTCCAGCGGCGGCAAAAAATCCGTCTCGTCCGTCCCGTCCGCTTCAATGATGATGCAAAGCCCGTCGGTATTGTTCGACTGGGTCCGGGGCTCGATCTTCTTGACCACCCCGGCGATAGACGCATGAACCGGCGCCGTCATAGGCCCCGGACCAGCCGCGTCGGCTATCTTCTGCCCCCGTTTCACCCGGTCGCCCACCGCAACCAGAGCCTTGTTCGGCGCCCCAAAGTGCTGATTCACCGGAATCACCACCTGTTTCGGCGCCGGCGCGGTTTCCGCCGGTTTCCCCTCGGTAGCATGTTTCCGGGTCGGCAGTTTCAGACCCCTTTTGAATGTTTTTACCGCCATTACTGACCTCTCCTCCAAACAAACACGGGATTACAATGCAGATTATTTCAAAGTGATATTCAGTTTAGCCCCAAATGGAGGGGGCGTCAATGCTGGACCAAATGTCCCAATATTCAGTATACTTTACCCGCATCTCAGACCAAATGTCTGTCAGACTAAAGTCTGTTAGACTAATGTCTGTTAGTAATGAGAGGAGGCCCCATGGCCAGGAAAGGAAAAATCATCATAGACCGGGACTTGTGCAAGGGGTGCTATCTTTGCATCCGTGCGTGTCCTGTTAAGGTTTTGGAAGCGGATACCCAGCCGAATTCCACGGGGAGCTACCCGTCAAAGGCGGCCCACCCGGAAAAGTGCATTGCCTGCAGCAGTTGCTTTGAGGTATGCCCGGATGTGTGTATTGAGGTCTTTGAATTAGAGGAGGCCGAGGCATGAGCGAAGCCAACGAAAAGGTTTTGATGAAAGGCAATGAGGCCATCGCCGAAGCCGCTATCCGGGCAGGGTGCCGGGCCTATTTCGGGTATCCTATCACCCCGCAGAATGAGCTTATCGCCTATATGGCGCGGCACCTGATGGACCGGGGCGGCGTCTTTATTCAGGCGGAAAGCGAGGTGGCGGCGATTAACATGGTCTATGGCGCGTCCTGCGCGGGCGCTCGTGCCATGACCAGTTCCTCCAGCCCCGGTATCAGCCTGAAACAGGAGGGTATGTCCTACGCCGCCGGGGCCGATGTTCCCCTGGTGCTGGTAAACGTGGTCCGGGGCGGGCCGGGCCTGGGTTCAATCGCCCCCGCCCAGAGCGACTACTTCCAGTCCACCCGTGGGGGCGGCCACGGGGATTACCGGTGCATCGTACTTGCCCCCAAAAGCGTACAGGAATGTGCCGACTTGACCTATCTCGCCTTTGAGCTTGCGGACCGGTACCGTATGCCCGCTATCGTCCTTGCGGACGGCATTATCGGTCAGATGATGGAAGGGGTGGTATTGCCGCCGCAGTTGGAGCAGGCGGCGCTGCCCAAACGGGATTGGACCGTAGGCGGTATGGCGAAGCCCGACGGGTCTGCCGGACGGGCTTCGCGGCATATCACTTCTCTAAATCTCGTGCCGGAGGAACTGGAAGCCAAGACCAAGGCCCGGTTTGCCCGGTACGAAACGATCAAGGCTAGGGAAGTCCGGTTTGAGGCATCGGGTTACAAGACCGGGTGCAATGAATTTACCGGGGAAGGGCCGGACCTCACTATCGTGGCCTACGGCACCTCCGCCCGGATTGCTCTGGGCGCCCAACAGCTCGCCGAGAAAGCGGGGATTAAGCTCGGTATTTTCAGGCCTATCACCCTCTGGCCCTTTCCCTACAAGGTGCTGGCGAAGATCGCCGCCACGGGGAAGCCCATCCTCACCGTAGAGATGAGCGAAGGCCAGCTTGTGGAGGATGTGAAGCTCGCGGCGCTGGAGGCGGACGGGAAGCGGCCGCCGGTTCACCTGTTGGGTCATTCCGGCGGGGTGGTCCCCACGGAAGAAGAGGTCTTTGCCGAGGTGAAGAAGATTCTGGGAGAGAAAAAATGAAACAGCTACGAGAAACTTTAGTTTCAGGACATCCGAAAAGTTTATACCCGGTTCCCACCAAATACTGCGGCGGCTGCGGCCACGGGGTAATACTCAGAATCATCACCGAAATAATTGATGAAATGGGCTTGCGGGAAAAGAGCGTTGTCACGAACCCCGTGGGCTGCGCCATTTGGGCGGACCTCTACTTCGATACCGATACGGTGCAGCCCCCCCACGGGCGTACCCCTGCGGCGGCCACCGGCATCAAACGCGTACTGCCGGATCATCTGGTTATCTGCTATCAGGGTGATGGGGATATGGCGGCAATCGGTACGGCGGAGATGATCCACGCCGCCAACCGGGGCGAAAAGTTCACTACGATTTTCGTAAACAACGCCATCTACGGCATGACCGGCGGGCAAATGGCCCCCACCACGTTAGTGGGCCAAAAGGCGACCACCGCCCCCAAAGGCCGGGACCCGGACGAAGCGGGCATGGGCTACCCTATCCGGGTGGCGGAACTCCTCTCCCAGCTTGAGGGGACCCGGTATATCGCCCGCGGCGCGGTGAACAACGCCGCCAATGCCCGCAAGACCAAGGGCTTCATCAAAAAGGCGCTGGAGGCCCAAATGCGGGGTGTCGGCTTTACTATGGTAGAAGTGCTGTCCCAATGTCCCACCAACTGGGGCATGGAGCCGGTTAAATCGGTGGAATGGCTCGAACAGAACATGATCCCCGTCTTTCCGCTGGGAGAGATTAAGAACACCCTAGGTGTTCAGAACACCCTGGGTGTTCAGAACACCTTAGACGTGCAAGCGCAGGAGGCCGCGAAATGACCGAAAAATCATTCTTTGCCGGATTCGGCGGACAGGGGATCATCTCTTTGGGCCAAATCTGGGTGTACTGCGCTATGGAGGAGGGGAAGAACGTCACCTTCTTTCCGTTCTACGGCGCGGAAAAACGAGGAGGCATCGCTCGCGCCTCGGTGATCGTTTCCGACGGTGAAATCGCGAGTCCCATGGTTACCACCCCCGATTCGGCGCTGGTGATGAACCCCGATTCGCTCCCGCTGTGCGAAGGTATCCTCAAACCGGGGGGGCTTATGCTCATCAACTCAACCCTGGTAAAAGAGGAGCCCAAGCGCACGGACCTTAAGGTGGTAAAAATCGACGCACAGACTATGGCGGAAAAAATCGGCAACGGGAAGATCGCCAACATGGTCGCCCTGGGCGCTATGGCGAAGCTGACCGGAGCCCTAAACCTGGGGGAAATCGAGAAGATACTGAAAAAGTTCTTTCCGGCGGACAAGCACAAGCTGGTGCCACTGAACGTGGAGGCGATACAGAGCGGCTTTAGCGCCGTATAAACAGGCGGCAGCCTTTCCTACTCTTATTAAGGAGAACCAAGATGCCAAGACGATTTTTTATTGGAGCAGTTATTGCTTTTATCGTGCTTTCGGGTACGGCTGTTCAGGCGCAGGAGGCCGGCATAACCGACACAACCAGCGTGAGCCTGACCGTTTCTTCGCTTCCCGAGGCACAGTTGACCATTTCGGAGCACATCATTTTTCCGCTCCTGCGGGGCTCTGGTCCGTTGACTTCGGGGAATAACCTCGACCTTGGTATAATCGGGAATGTAACTCCGATTTCCCTGGACGGTACGGTGGACCTCACCCTTACCCCTATAGCCTTTCTCCAGGTTATCGCCGGGACTACCCTTGGTTCCGGGTGGAATATGTTCCTTGGTAATGGTTTGGGGCTCAACGTCCCCACGGTAGAGGATGGAAATATTGTAGGCAAAATAGAAGGGGATCCCTTTGACGGGCTAATCTGGAAGATGTATTGGGCGGGGCTGTTTCAGTTTGATTTGGCGGCGATAATTCCCGGTGACTGGAATCACGTTGTAGTCCAGACCCGGCAGGAATGGAATTACCAGGCCAATACCAACGCGGCTCCCGACGATTCATGGATATTCAAAGCGGACGATGGGGAAAACCGGAACGGCTTTAATTATTACGCCAGTTATGTTTTGGGGTATCAAATGCCCGCTTCGCCGGTGGTAAAGATGGTAGCCATGATGGCGGAAATGGATCTTCGTCTGTATGATAAGCCGGAAAACCGCAGCGTTTTTGGCGACGATAAAGGGCGATGGACCATTTCGAGCCTGGTCAATTTTCAGTTCAACGACTGGCTCAGTACCAACTTCATTATTCAGTTACGCACCCTGAGGAACTATACTGATGATGGCGATTTACCTCAAAACAAAAAGAACAAGCCCTATTATCAGACCCGGCAACTGTACACCGATGATCCCTTGCGGCTCGATTTCTACCGGTTTGTGGCGATCCTGTCCTTCAAACTGCGGTAGAAAGCCGCTAACCCGTTAGTATTTAACGGCTTCCTACGACTTGCCCCGCGTCCGAAACGGTAACCCCTTCGGCACGGAGCAGGGCGATCTGCAGTTCCCGGCCATTCCCCGCCGGTAAGGCAATACGGCCATCGACCTTGATGATACGGTGCCAGGGCAGGTTCTCGGTACGGCCCATGGAATGGAGTACCCTGACTACCTGACGGGCGCCGTTGGATAGCCCGGCAGTTAGGGCGATGTCCCGGTAACTGCAAACCTTGCCCGGCGGAACCGCCCGGATAGCCTCGACAATACGGCGGGTTGATTCAATCATACTGAATAGTATATCCCAAACATGATGATACGCCACAGATGGAAATGAAACCCAAAAAATGGTATATTAGTATCGATAGGGGTAGTTATGAAGCGCGGTATTGTTCTTTTGATAGCCGGTATAGCGGTTGTTGCCGGGGCGGCGGCTCAAACGGCGCAGGGCAAGGTCATGTACGTGGCGACTAAAAACGCGGAACTAAAATCTTCCACCGGGTTTTTTGCGGACACCGTGGCGGTTCTGCAATACGGGGAGCAGGTTACGGTTATCCGGGAAAACGGCAAGTGGCTGGAGATCCGTCCGGTAAACCGGACTACCCTAACCGGGTGGCTTCTTGCAAACAGCCTCACCTCCAAACGGATAGTTGCGGGTACTGCGGCCTCCGCCTCGGCGGATGAGCTTGCTCTGGCGGGGAAGGGTTTTTCCGAAGAGGTAGAAATAGCGTATAAAAAGAACGCCTCGGTAAGTTACGTCGAAATCGATGCCATGGAAACGCTGATGGTGTCCAAACAAGATTTGTATGATTTCCTGATACAGGGGCATTTAAAAACAGGAGATAATTAAATGAAGGGCGATGTTAGACACGTACTTTTTGTCTGGCTGTTGGTGATTGGCGCTTTCTGTCTGGCCGGTCAGGTTTCTTCCTGCACTAGCCTAACAGCCGCCACCAGCGTCTCTGCCCAGGCCGCCGGTGAAGCGGGGTACATCGATCCCAAAATGGCGGACGCGATTGTTCAGTCCGGGGATGCTATGACCAGAGCGGTGGAAGAAATGACCCCCGAACAGGCGTACTATATTGGGCGGGCCGTTGGGGCGAATATTCTCATCAATTACAAGATTGATACTTCGAATCCCGAATTGGTCCAATACCTCAATAAAATCGTCAACGCCCTGGCGATCAATTCTGATCAATCTGACCGGACGTTAGTCCGCCTGTACAACGGCTACCATGTGGCGATTCTAGACAGCGCCGAGATTAACGCCTTTGCCACCTCAGGCGGGCATATCTTTATTACCCGCGGCCTCTTGCAGTGCGCCGCCTCCGAAGATGCCCTGGCGGCGGTACTTGCCCATGAAATCGCCCATATCCAGCTTCAGCACAGCATCAAGGCCATCAAAACCAGCCGGATAACTCAGGCCTGGATGTATACCGGCTCTTCTGTGGTAGGAGCGGCGACTAGCGGCACCAGCCTTGCGGAACTGGCCAATATCTTTGATGAATCGGTTACGGACATCATACGCGAGATGATCAACAACGGATATTCCCGTGCCCAGGAATTTGACGCCGATGCCTTAGCCTTATCCATTTTGGCCTCCGCCGGGTATGATCCGGTGAGTTTGCTGGATATGCTCCGGGAACTGGATAAAAGCCAGCCCCGCAATCCCGGCGGGTTTAACAAAACCCACCCGGCCCCAAAAGAGCGGATAACCAACGCAAACCGGAAGAGCAGGGCGTACACCGTAGCGGACACCCGCTCGTACCGCCGGGCCCGGTTCAGCGCCGCCAGATAGGGTCCCGCATGGAAAAAACCCCCCGGAACCACCCGCCGCGGATTCACGGACGAAAAGTCCCCGGGTTACACGCCCACGGACTTTCAGTCCGCAACCTCGCCGCTCTGCTGATGACGGTGTTTGTGTTTCTGGCGGTGGGACTGTTTAATTTCCTTGGGCTTTTTGAGTACCTTGAATTCAAAACTTACGATTTCCGGGCCCGCCTTTTGGCGGGAACCACCCGGCCCTCCGACGACATTATGGTGGTGCTGCTTAATCAGGACAGCATCGATTGGGGGTACCGGGAACGGGGCTGGTCCTGGCCTTGGCCCCGTAAAGCCTACGCCGAATTCATCGACTACATGAACCTTTCCGGGGCAAAGGCGGCGGCCTTCGATGTTATCTTTTCCGAGCCCTCTATCTATGGCCCCGATGATGATGACGCCTTTAGCCGCTCCAGCGCCAACTTTGGCCGGGTGATTCAAACCGTCTTTTTCAGTACCCAGTCGGGAAATAGCGCTGTCTGGCCCGCTGCGCTGGATACGCCCCTGTTTACGCCGCAGAATTTCGGCGCCCTGCTTCCCCAATTTGGCGGACAAACCGGCGCCCAATTCCCCATACCGGCTCTGCGGGATACGGCAGGGGTCATCGGCAATGTAACGGTACGGCCCGATTCGGACGGTGTTATCCGCCGGGCAAAACTGTTCACCCTGTTTGACGGTAAGGCGGCGCCGGGCCTTTCCGCAGCGTCCCTGCTCGCCGTGGGCGCGGACAGGAATATCACCTACTACGAAAAGGACCGGGCCATACAATGGGAAGACTATTCCATACCGGTAACTAAAGACGGCTCTAGCCTCCTCCGCTTCCGGGGCAGCATCGACGCCTACACCTACATTCCCTACAGCATCGCCGATATTCTGAAAAGCGCCGAACGCCACGCCCGCGGTGAAGAACCTCTCTATTACCCCGAAGATTTTGCGGGGAAGTATGTTTTCTTTGGCTACTACGCGCCTGGGTTGTTCGATATTTGCAGTACCCCCATAGAATCGGTGTATCCCGGCATGGGGGTACACATTACCATGCTAGACAACATCATCAAACAGGACTTTATCCGGGAGACGCCACCCGCAGTAGTCTACCTTATCATTCTTGCGGCGATTATTCTGATTAATGTACTGTTGTTTTATTCCACCAAAATTCCCGTGGCGGTAGGCGGCGGCGTTTTAGTGTTGATGGTTTTGAGCGGAACCGGTATCTTCGCCTATACCGCAGGATACTGGGTCCCCATAGTTGCGCCCATTGCCGCAGCAGTTCTGTCGTTTCTTGCGACAACCCTCTACAACTACGCCACCGAAGGCCGCCAGCGGAAGTTCATCAAATCTGCCTTTAGCCAATATTTAAGCCCCGCAGTTATCGAGCAGATTATCGCCGATCCTTCACAGTTAAAGCTGGGCGGCGAGAAGCGGGAGATGACCGCCATCTTTACGGATATACGCAGTTTTTCTACCATTTCCGAGGCTCTGGGAGATCCGGCAAAACTGGTCGAACTGCTTAATTACTACCTTACCCGGATGAGTAATATCATTCTGGAAAACCACGGTACCATTGATAAATACGAAGGGGACGCGATTATCGCCTTTTTCGGCGCGCCGGTCCATATACCGAACCACGCCGCCCTTGCATGCCGTTCCGCCGTTCTAATGAAGCGGGCGGAGGTTGAAATAAACAGGGAAGTGCTGGCCCAGGGCTTGATAACCGGCAAGGTAATGGACGCTATGGTGCACAAGGGCATACTAAAAAGTACCGGTGATCCCAATCCCATCTATACCCGGCTTGGCATCAACACTGGGGACATGGTTGTGGGCAACATGGGAACCCCCAACAAGATGGACTACACCATCATGGGAAACGCGGTAAACCTGGCCGCCCGGCTTGAGGGGGTAAACAAGCAGTACAACACCGGCGGCATCCTGATAAGCGAGTATACCCGTGAAAAAATCGGGGATGAGTTTATCATGCGCCCCTTGAGCCGTGCCCGTGTTGTGGGGGTCAACACCCCTCTGCGGCTCTACGAACTGCTGGACATCCGGGACGAAGCCGCACCGGACCTGCTGGATATGATTACTGTCTGGGACCGGGGCTTTACCGCTTATGCGAACCGGGATTTTCCGGCGGCGTTGAAACTTTTCAAAAGCATTTACCAAAACAACGAACAGGACCGGGTAGCAAAACTGTACCTTGACCGTTGCGAGCGGTATATCGCCGCACCGCCTACGGATGCACAATGGGACAGCGGGGTGGATAACCTTACGGAGAAGTAGATTGGGCGACAGGCTCCTGGGACGGTTGGGCCAATATGTTGATAAAATGCCTCCGCATGGCTATACTATGACCGAACAAGGGGCAAATATGACAAATACTACTAAAATGTTTTTTTTAGGTATCTCTGTGGTTATGAGTTTCCTGTCTTGTCTGCCGGAAGGGGGAAAGGGCCGTATACGCGCCGATAAAGATGTGTTCAACCTGATACTAAGCCGTATACAGACGGAGAATGAAAAAAATGTCAGAGCCAATCTTGACGCGGAGGTACAGGATTCCCTGAAACTCTGGACAGAGTCCGGCGCTTTCTCCGACATCGATTATGCGGATACTTCCCGAACAAGCTGGAACCCGGTGATTCATGTTCGCAGGCTGTATGATTTTGCCCTTGCCTATACGCTGCCAAACAGCGCCTATTATAAAGATGATGATCTGTATGAAAAAATCGAAGCCGGCATCCGGTACTGGTATGAGCAGAACCCCAGGAGTGACAACTGGTGGCAGAATCAGATAGGCGAGGCCCAGCGGCTGGGACTTGTGCTGGTGCAAATGCGGAAAGGGGCGCGACAGATACCCCAGGAACTGGAGCAGGACACGCTGGAACGGATGAAGACCGACCGAGGCAATCCCGCTGATTATACCGGCGCGAACAAGACGGATATTGCCTTGCATTGGCTCTACCGCGCCTGCCTCGCCAGAGATGCCGCTTTACTTGCGGAGACCATCGCCCAGGCTTACGAGCCGGTGGCGCTGGCAAGCGGCGAGGGCATTCAGCACGATTATTCGTACTTTCAGCATGATGAACAGTTATATATAGCAGGATACGGCAGCGAATTTATTAAAGGGGTGACGCTGTTTGCCATGTACACGGCGGGTACGCCCTATGCCTTAAGCGGAGAAAAGCTGGAAATATTCAGCAAATTTGTGCGCGAGACTTTTTTTGCAATATTCCGGGGGCAGTATGCCTTGTTCGGCGTGGGCGGACGGGGACTGTTAAGCCGTGAACACGCAAGTTTCAGTCCCGGTTCTGCGGTTTTTGCCGAGCGGATGAAGCAGATCGATCCCGCCAATAGCGCCATCTATGATGACGCAATATCGCGGCTTCGCGGAGATCAGAGCGCACGTTACAAAATCGCGGCGAAGCATACCCATTATCCCATTGGCGATTACACGATCCACACCCGCCCCGGCTATGTGTTTGACGTACGGTTCGCTTCAACGCGGACCGGCCGGATCGAATATGGCAACATGGAAAACCTGAAAACCTATTATGCCTCTGACGGCGCTACCAACATTGCCCTTGAGGGAAATGAATATGCCGGAATTTTCAGCGTCTGGAACTGGACGCGGGTTCCCGGAATCACCTGTGTCCAGACGCCGTCCATACCGCTTCCGCCCAACCAGTGGTGCGTTTATGGAACTTCCGACTTTGCCGGCGGCGTTTCAGATTCTCTGTATGGTGTTACGGCGTATTCCTACGATGCCGGTTACACCGGTAATTCTGCAAAGAAGGCATGGTTCTTTTTTGATGATGAAATCGTGTGCCTGGGAAGCGGCATAACTGCCGATCCTTCCGCCGCAGCGTATGACATCAACACTACCGTCAACCAGTGTCTGCTGAATGGCGATGTGCGGCTTTCTTCCCGTGGAAGCGTATCGATTCTTGTCAAAGGGGATCATACCTATTCCACCGCCCCCGATTGGATCTTGCATGGCGGCATCGGCTACCTCTTTCCACTGGGCGGTGCGGTTGCCCTGAGCAATAAAACCCAACGCGGTAACTGGCATGACATCAATATCACCCAGGCGGATAAGGACGTAACGAAAGATGTCTTTACCCTCTGGCTTAACCACGGAAAAAACGCGGTGAATGGCAGTTATGTGTATATCGTTGTTCCCGGCAAAACCACCGAAGCGGAAATGGAAGATTACCGGCAAAAGAACGCCGTTATCATACAGGCCAACACGGACTCAATACAGGCGGTGTACCACCAGGACTTGGATATGCTCGGTCTGGTCTTCTATCAGGCGGGCATTTTTGAATACGGCGGCGTCAGCGTGCAGGTCGACCGGCCCTGCGCGATTCTGTTCAAGGACACCAAAACTGCGGCAGTAACAATGCACATTGCCGATCCTTCGCAGTCACAATCACAGATTACGGTTCTTGCCCAATTCTCCGCCGCCGCACAAAAAACAGTTTGCGATTTTACCAATACCGGTGTATTCGCCGGAGCAAGTAAATCATATACGCTGTTACAGGAATTCTAAATTCGAAGTGACGAACAGTTAAGCCCCACAGCATTTTTTGTATTTTTTTCCGCTGCCGCATGAACAGGGATCATTGCGGCCTATTTTCGGTTCGGCGCGGCGGACCGGTTGTTCGGGGGCATCTTCCGGGTGTTCGTCAAAAAAACCGGAGTCGCGGTTGTACTTGTGAACCTTTTTACCACGCTGATACAACATCCTTTCAGGATCCTTGGTGCGCAGCGCTTGATTAAAAAAAGCACTATGCAGTGCGTAAAGCTCAGGAAATTCTTCCCTTAGACGCCGCAACTGCGGATCGTAGGTGTTTTTCTCGTTAAGAATTTCGAACTCTATGGCAGCGATTTCGATCTCATCGTCGTCATTTTCAAATTCTGCCGTCAGCAACCTGAAAAGATTGCAAAAAATCTCGGAGAAACCTTTTTTGGGAAGATTTTCAATTTCATACTGTGTTCGAATCTTCTCAATACGCACCCTGACAGGGTTCGGTCTTGCTGCTTTCTCAACACTTCCGTTCCAATACGGACAATATTGTTGCCAGAGAGGAGATGCCCGGATTGAGTCCAGAGGATCTCCGCCTGATGTTTCAACTCGTCACTGCCGCTAAGACGAGCGAATGCACAAAAATCCTCAAGAAGATCGCAGAGGGCAATAGCCGTATGGGCCAACGAATCCGCCCGGGTTTTTTCCGCCTCCAAAGATCCCTGCAAAACGGCTATTACATGACTGTCATTGCAGACTAACGTATTCTTTTCTTTAAGCAGATCGTAAATTTCTTCGACCTGTAAAGAGACATCGGTTTGCTTTTTTTGGAGATCCTCCAATAGTTCTTTCCCAAGCGATGCCATTTCCACCGCTTGGGCAAATTCATACCGGGGAAGCGGTTCAGTTTCACGGGAAAGCAGTTTGTTTAGTTCTGTTTCAAAATCCAGCATGATACAACAAGTTTAGCACACACCATACCAAAAAACAGTAGCAAGCTGGCGATTGACCCCAACGCCCAATAAACGTATTATAACCCTGTGGCGATACCCAAGAACACCCGGACAAGAGTTTCCACTTCCCGAAAAAAACCGGCAAAAAAGTCGCCGGCATTGTTTTTTTGGTTTATCTTTTTCATTCTGGTTCTTTGTCTTTTCGTGTTGAACTGGAAACTTATCAGGAATAACCTGAACAACGTAGGTCTTAAGGTGCCAGGCACCTTTTTGGATAAACGTCCCCCGGAGGATGTTTCATGGCTCTTTGAACCGGCGGTCTCACCGGAAAACGCTGTCCCTGCTCCCGAAAGTCTCATAGTGCCAATGGTTGAGACTCCCCCGCAGACGGTCCCTGCCCCACCGGAAAACCCGCTCTCTGCCCCGGAAGCTACCTCCGTTCCCGCTAACACTCCGTCAGATAAAGCGCCGCCTACAAGCGCTCCGGTTGCACCAGTGGTAACGACCCCGCCCGCAAGCGCTCCTTCTGTACCGCCTGCTACCACCCCGTCTACCAGCGCCCCCATTGCTCCGGCACGGCAGCCTGCCCCGCCGGCTGCAACACAGCCCGCCCGGCAACAATCGCAGAGTACAAAGCCTGCCGGTACCGAACGAAGCCTCTATTTTATCCGGGTGGATCAGGGGGATGGAACTATTCTGCGGATCAAGGCAAACCGCACCCTGCCGGTCTCCGATTCCCCCATGCTTGATGTGTTGAATACTCTGTTGCGGGGCCCCACCGATGCGGAGAAACGTCAGGGACTCATATCCCTCATACCTTCAGGAACCCGCATTTTAACCGCACGAGTCGAGGGTTCTACTGCCTATATCAACTTTAGTGAAGAATTCCAGACCAACAATACCCACGGAATGGAAGGCTACGCCGCCCAGTTACAGCAAATTGTATGGACCGTCACGGAATTTCCCAACATAAAGGACGTGCAGGTCCTTATCGAAAGCCGCCGGGTAGATTATCTTGGCGGGGAAAGTATCTGGATTGGCAGCCCGATAAACCGGAATAATTTTTAGCCTACATTACACGCCGAGCAATCGCACGCGTAGCGTGTCTACCAAAAAACTTAGCACAGGCGTGGACCCCAGCAACGGCCACAGTACGCAGTAACGAACGGTCAACCTTTAGGTTGGCCGGGGGTCCGCCGAAATTGCACGAAGCCGTTTAATCGAAACCGCCCTGCCCGTATCTCCGTCAAATTCGGCGACAACCCCCGTAACCGCCTGGGGCTGTCCAGGTTTAGGCTTTGCCACTTCCATACGGTAGAGTATCTGGGTCCGGGCCCGGTCAAGACAGATTTGGGTATCCATACCGATAACGCCGCCGGTCACCCCCGTCATGCCCAAGTCGGTGATATAGGCCGTACCCTTGGGCAGCACCCGTTCATCGGCAGTCTGGACATGGGTATGGGTTCCCGCCACGAGGCTTGCCCGGCCGTCCAGATAAAAGCCCAGAGCTTCCTTTTCCCGGGTCGATTCGGCGTGGAAGTCCACCAGGGTGATGGCCGTTCCCGGCAGGGGCTGTTCCGGCGCCCTGTTCAGGCTGTTTTCAAGAGCGTCAAAGGTTTTGAAGGGGCAATCTATGGGGGTCATGAATTCCCGGCCCTGTAGGTTGATGACCACCCAACTGACACCGGCCTTTTCTGTCCGGTACCAGCCATGCCCCACAGTTCCGGCAGGATAATTGGCGGGCCGCAGCATCCGGCTCTCTGCGTCCATTGCGGGCCAAAATTCCCGCTTTTCCCAGACATGGTTCCCGGAGCTAACCACATCGGCCCCGGCATCGAGGATGCGCTTTAAGGTAGCCCCGGTCAACCCAAAGCCATCGGCGGCATTCTCTCCGTTCACCACCACAAAGTCCGCAGAATGTTCCCGAATCAGGCCGGGCAGCAGCTTCTCCAAGACTTCCAACCCCGGATCGCCCATCACATCGCCTATCATCATCGCTTTAAGAATCGCCATAGGGTTATGATAGACGATTGGCGGCGAACATACCAGACGACAGAATTTGACTAATATTCCGGGAGCCATGCAATATACGATATATTTCAACAAGGCTATTATCGTCATCAATCTGATAAAAAACAAGATAATTTGATAAAACTGCTCTTCTGAACGCCGGATTATCCTGGTTGCTTTTCCCTGATGTGCGTCCTTAAGTCTTCCCAAGTGTACCATTTTGCGTCGGGCCTGGCGGCGACCGTTATTGCTTCGGTAGTAGAAAGTCCTAACCGTCCAAGCACGGCATCAGCCGCTACTTTAAGCCCCGGTTCTATTCGCATATGAATTGTATCTGTCCTGGACATCATTCTCCCTCTATCCAAATGTAGCACAAACGCTACAAATACTCAACACAGGTAAGGCCCAACGCCATAAATGTTTCACGTGAAACATCAACTAGCAACAAACATGGGGACAAATTCCACTATTCACGCCAAAGCCTGCTAAACCATGTGTTTCACGTGAAACATCGGGGCGGTAATAAATGTTTTAGGCCTTGACTTTGCTGGTATATCAACTATACTTTAGTCATCAGACCTTTGGGTCTGACGGACCTTTAAGTTTGAAAAGTTATGAGGAGTTTTTATGAAAAAAGCAATCTTTCTTTCCTTGGCGGTATCGGTGGTTTTCTTCGCGGTATCTTGTAAATCCGGCCCGGCGACGGAACACGATGATTCGTTTTCGCAGGTATACAATGCTTATCGGGGAAATTTGATTCTTAATGGCGCCAAAGAGTATATTGTCGTGGCGGGCGATACCCTATCGAAAATAACCACGGTCCAGTACGGCGCTGGTAATGGGTATTTCTTCCCCCTGATTATGCTGGCATCCAGTGATGTGGTTGAGGATCCCGATTTAATTGTACCCGGTATGAAGTTAACCATTCCCAATTTACAGGCAAATCTCGACGATCCCACTGCCAGAAAGCAATTAAAGGAATTTCTTCTGGATATTGCTGATGTTTATGAAAAAAAGGGCGATCCCAGAAGTCTCGCTACCCGGCATAATTTAATTGAGCTTGCCGGTACCCTCTAAGCGAAAACCCCCGGAACAAATCCGGGGGTTTTTACCTGAAACGGGGTGTATTACTGGTCTTTAGCGGTATAAATCAGGATTACCGGCTCGCCATTGGGGGTTTTGGAGTACAGTTTCAGTTTACCCCCGGTCAACTGCCATTGATTTACCTGTTCCAGTAAGCTATAGTATTCCCGTTCCTTAAGGCCCTCAGGCTCCACAAGGCTCGCCATAAGGGTACCGGCAATTGGGTTTATAGAGATTTTCTGGTCTGGACCCAGGGTATACGGGGAAAAATACCGGTTAGGCGCCCCTTTGCCGCTTATCCGTTCCGTATCGACCATCAGGGTATAGGCGTCCCCAAACCCGTCGGCATCCAATTTCTGCCGGTTGATAATCGCCGTCCCGCCGGATTCGCGTACCAGTTCATCCAGTACCCACGCTTTCCCCTGAACCTCATCAAAGGAAGAACTCATCCCAATGTCCCTCTTAACAGACTTACCAGTCTTAACAGACTTACTAGTCTGAACAGACCTACTGGTCTGAGCACACGCGGCGAAGGTTAAGGCCGCCGCGCACAGGACAAGGATGTTCAATGTTTTTTTCATAATTATGCTCCTTTTGTAAGTATACTAATAATTCCTTGTGCTATACGATAGGATATATATAAAAAATGTATTATTTTCTCTTTACTTTTTGAGAATGTAGTCGATAATTAATATGTAAGTGAATTTTAGTTGGAGGTTATGATGAAACGGATTTTAGCGCTGGTGGTGATTGGGCTTTTAATATCACCGCTGTTTGGAGCGCAAAGCAGTACGGATGTTACCGATACGCTGAGCCTGCAAAATGATTTGCGGATTATTAGGGCGGAGATCGATGCTTTTAAAGTAATGATTGCCGACTTAATAGATCTGTCTCAGAAAAAAAGGGCGGAATTAGCTCAGCTCAATAGTGAAATTGAGCGGGCAAAAAACGACCTTGCCCAGGTTAAGGGAGAGTTGGACGCCGCAGTACTTGCAAAGGCCAATCAATCGAAATCGGAAACCTTTGTTATTACCGATTTTGAAATTGGCGCTATCGAAATGGCGGACTTGTACGTTCCCACAGTAGCGAAAGAAGAAGTTTTTGTTTTAACCGCTGCGGACATTGATTACTCAAGTACGGTTATGGTTGCGGCGGCTGTGCCGACGGCATCGGAACCAAGTTCAATAGTGCTGCCAGCTCTGACAGCTGCTCCCGCTGTTGCGGCATCGGAACCGAGTTCAATAGTGCTGCCAGCTCTGACAGCCGCTCCCGCTGTATATGAAGTTCCCATTGAAAAGGAACTCCCAAAAACTATCTTTTTTGATCCCGATAGCACCAGGCTGGTGGATTGTTATATCCCGACTATTATAGAAGTTGCCAATGAATTAGTGGCGAATCCTACCCTCACGGTAACCATTCGCGGCTATTCTGCTCCAGCCAAAACGGTTAGGGGGCAAATTGCGGTTTCAAAAGAACGGGCTATGAGTGCGGCGAATTACATTCTGTCGGAATATGGTATTGACTCGGAACGGCTCATTGTTGAATGGGTGGGCGCATCAGAAAAACCGGCGATTGTATTGGAAAAGAAATCAGACTGCCTAAGGGCGGTAGAATTTATAGTTGGAGGAAAATGATCATGCGTAAAAATTGGGGTCTTTTGTTTGTTTCTGTTGTGGTTTTTTTCAGTGCCTGTGCTTCCGCTAATTCGGCGGTTCCTATGACACCGAATTTAATCCAGGAAGTGGGAGCGGAAAATTTAGAGGGGTTCTATTTTTACTTCTCTAAAGACATCGTGCTGGAACGGGACGAGCCGGTCGGTGAACCGCTCAAGTTTCAAGACGGGGTTGCGATTCCGTTTACGGAAACGGTTAAGGAACTAATCGAAATCAAAAAAACCACCCCCGGTCTGGCTAAAAAGAAGATGTTGACCGAGGCTGCGTATGTCACCTATACGCCCACAGAAAACGAACTGCGGGTAACGGTGGAAAAAGACGGCAGACAGGTCAAATCGTACGTTATGGGTGATAGGGATGCCGAAGCCGAAGCAAAGGTATTGGCAAACACTCCATCGGTAACGTTCCGGCTGCTTGGTGTTTCGTTTGAAGAACCCAGCGAAACCCGGCAGATTGGATTCGCCGCTTCCATGCTCAGCACCGATGGGACGTTTAACATCCTCTTTGACGACGAGAATTCAAATTCCATTCTATACGATGGAAAATTGTACCATGTGGTTTACAAAGGGGAAGAACGGCCTTATCTCATGGTAAAGCTGGGAAAAGCGGTTCAGAAGATGACGAAAACCAAACGGGCGGTTACAGGACTTTCAAATCGAAAGCCAAAACTATAAGCGGAAGTATCTTTAACTTCCAAAGGATAATCCTATGCTGGAAAAGTTGCGTTTTAGAGCAAGGTTGATGATGTTTGCGGCGGTCATTTGGGTAAATGGCGTAGTGGCTGCACAGGACGGATTCTTTTTTGATGTCGGTGCTGACTATCTATCCAGAAATATTGCAGCGAACGAGAATTTTGCGATTCCGGCGCTGCTTGGCGGGCACGCGGCTTTGGGTGTTTCGGTGAAAAGGCTGGACCTTTCCGCGGAAGCAGGAGTGTCGGGATCCGGGGAAGGTTCGCACCCTGATTTTAACAACGTTATGACCTCGGTCAGCGGCGTTCAAATCCCGTTGTCCTTACGGGGAAGCGTTAATATTTTACCCCCATCTTCGGTTCAACTGAGGCCGGAAGTATCGGTAGGCGGTGTTTGGACGAATGAGAATTTGCTGGTCCGAAACCTTGCCTATACCGAGACCATTTCCGACTGGGCGTTTGTTGCCGGCGGTGGTTTACGGCTTTCGTTTGGCGCCGGCAATGGTGTTGCCGCGTTATATGCGGGCGCTTTTATTGATTACCGTTTTGATATAGCCGATTTTTCTGACACCGAAAGACAGTCATCAAATTTTCAGATTAAAGCCGGGGTAACGATACATCCGCAGGGATCCGGGGGATACACAGGATCCACAGCAAAACGGCCCAAGGCACGGCCGATGAATACTCCCAATGGAAATACTTCCCGTGGAAATGAAAGCAGGGCGTATGCCCCGCCTCCAACGGAAATACTGGGCGGCGGCATAGACGGTTTGCTCCTTAATGTTCTCCGGGGCGGTCAAACGCAGACGGGAAGTACCGTGGACGCACCCAAACTATTGAGTGTTTTACGGCAGGACGCACCGGCTAAGCCCGTCACACCGGGACAGCCAAGAATTGCACAAACGTCTGCCGTTGAACAGCCGAAGGTTGCGCAAACGCCTGCCGCTAAACCGCAGACGGTGGCGCCTCCTGCTCAACAGCCCATTCCCAATCAGGAAATACCGGCTATGAAACCGGAACAGGCCATTACCACCAGGGATAATCTGGAACAGGAGCGGCTGGAAATAGCGGCTATGAAAGCGGAAATTGAAAAGCAAAAAACCGCGCTTGCCGCAGAAAACACTGGTGTTGTCCGGTCAACAACCACGATAAACCAGTATACCCTGGAAGACAACAAACTTGACACCATCTATTACGGGCCGAATGAAACAAAAGAGCCGCTGCTCTATTCCGTGCCGACCCTGGATGCGGTTGGTAAAAAACTCACGGAAAACAGTGAGTTAATGGTAACGGTGCGCGGTTATGCGGCAGCTGCGGGAACTCCGGCAGGACAACGTGAGATTTCCGAAAAAAGGGCCAAATATTGCGCGGATTATCTAATCGACCGGTATAGAATACGCAAAGACCGGATCGTGGTAGAATGGTTTGGCGCCTCCAAAAAGCCGGAAACAGCAAACGGCCATGAAGGAAAAACCCTGGAACGGGCAGTGGAACTGATAGTAAGTCCCAGAACAACGCAAATTTCAGGAAGGGAGTAAAATTCCAACAATAAATTCCAAACAATCCAAAGAAATATTGAAAAATATATTTTTATGGCTTACAATTGTTATGGAATGAAAAAGCTAAAGGTCTTACACAGATAGAAGGAGTTACGGTATGAAAACGAAAAGCAATCTCATTACATTTTTGGTGGTCGGCATAACCGTGTTATTTGCCGCGTGTACCAGCCCGTTTAACACGAATTTTGATCCAAATAAGGGCATGATTGAACCTCCTCCTCCGGGTTATATTGATCCGGGGCTTAGTGTTTTCTTATTGGAAGCACAGAAGAGCGACGGTACCCTGGAATTCCTGTCCGGCGGCGAAGTAACTATTAATGATGAGTACACGCGCCCTGATGGCACCCAACGTGTCGGGACCTTAAAAGCAACGGTTGATCTTTCAAGAATTGCCGAATACGGAGCAGAACTGATCCGGTTTGTGCCGCGTTTTAAATCCGACGAGGAAGCCGCGCTGATTGGCGATATCCGCCTCTACGGACCGTTCCACCCCACCGGCCAGGCGCCGACGATCTATCCGTCCGCCGAAATGTATGGTGATTTTTATCAAGCGCTGTTGAACATTATGCCCACCGGCAAGGGAAGTAACCCGGGTGTTGTTCAGGCCGAAATGCAACGGGCTTTCGGCGTCTCCAGCAACGATGTTCCCTCAAGAACCAATATTGTTGAGACTATTCAGGATGAATTTTTAAAACTCCAATTTAATCTTAATATGAACCGGTATGTACCGGGCGGTAATCCTGGCGGCGCTGAGGAAGTTGCCCTCGCGAACGGCAGCAAAAACCCCATGACCATTCCGCTGGTAGACATGACCGACGGGGGAACCCTTCCGGCGGGTGCAATCGCCTCGAACCGATCCGGCATTTATAACTATATTGTTTATTCGGTAAGCTCCAGCGGTTATGTTATGCAATACGAACTTACCATAAACGTACAGACAACCGCTCCGCATCATGTCAAGGCCGGAGATTTGTTAAATCCCGCATGGGAAGACAGTATTGAGTTTAGCAGTTTGACGACTCCGTTAATAAGCGGCGCCGAGTACTGGATTCAGGCCGACTACGCCACAACACCCACGAGACTTGGTCACCCCACGGATCTCACCGAGATTTCCGGCGGGCTGTCCCTGATCGGGGGCTTTACCGGATCGGAAACCGCCGTAAGCGGCAGACCTAACCCTATTACCGCAACCTCTCTGGGTGACATCGCAGGATACCGTGGTTTACGGACGACGATCGAATTTTCCACTGCCATAGACCTTTTAAGCGATGCCCTGACTTTACAGGATATCGATGTTACGTTTCCGGCCGGCATAACGATAGAAGACAGCGCCGCGCTTTTAATAAAAAACGCGCAGATAACCGGCGATATTACTATCAATGCCGGAGGCCGGCTGGTTATAGAAGACAGTAAAATAGGCGCCAGCATTTACGGTACGCGCAGTAAAATTACCGGCACTATTACCAATAATGGCGGCAGTATTGAGATACGGCACGGGGTTATCGCGGGTACCGTTACCCTGGGTAACGGCGCCACCATGTCGATGGCAGACGGAACCACTGCACTTGATACCACGACCAGTCTGATCAAACCGGCATCATCCGCCGCCACAGACACTACCGGTGTACAAATTGGGTACTACGACACTTCTTCACCACCGGTGTTCTACGGCAAAAACGCGCTGTTTAGCATGATAGGCGGTGAAATTTCCGGCTTTACCAAAGCAAACGACGGCATAGCCGTAGCCGTTACCGGCGGCGATATGTCCAACTACGGTAAATTCCGCATGACCGGCGGCATAATAAAAGATAACGGCATTGGCGTTAAAATTATTGATTCCGGCGTGTTTAGTAAAACTGGCACGGCCGGCTTATCGACCTCTAATACCATTACTATTGGTATCGGCGGCGTGGGCGGCATCGGCTATACCATTGTAGACGGCACCCTGGAAGGTACGGCAACCCCGCCCCTTCCCGAAACACCGACCAGCAGTCCTGCAGACGGTTTGCGATGGCGGTCTACGGTTAGCACCGATACCGTATTTGAAACCACGGAACCTCCTCCCGTAAACAAATCAGTTTTTAGCGATACCGCAGAAACCCGATCCACTTTGAAAGTAATTCCACTTTTGATAGAGCCTACCGTTCCTAGTACAACGACGGTTGTTTTTACCGGTTCGGTGGGAACGCAATTAAAGAGTATCGCCAGCGGGGGTTCACCTTCGGTGGGCGATTACTTTGTATTCTATGGCCCAAATAATATTCCCTTTCAAAATGCCACCGGTACGTTATGGGAAAGCGGTCGAATTGTACTTGAATTTGCCTCCAGTTATCCGGCGCGCGAAGTTGACACGACCAGAGAGCCCAATATTATCATCGCGAGGGGTTCCAAGTTACGGTATAATGATGGGGGAACGCCTAGTTCCCAAATTGTACCCCTGGATATGCCAATAAGCGGTTCTGTTGCATCTCCTCTTACTATTTCCGGTGAACTATCAGGAAATAACGCGTTGGGGATTCAACTTACTGACACGGATTCAGAATGGACCGGGCTTGAAGAATTGCAATCGTACATTACAGCAGGTCAAGCAACGAATGATCTGTCAAAGCTGTTTGTTATCGATCCGCAAGGCCTGGGGGGATCCGGAGTAAACCCCACATTACAAGCGGCCACAAACACTCCGGTTGTCTTGCAGCTTGTAGACTCCAGCTCATTATCAGGAGGGCCGTTTGCTACGCTGTACGATGCTAGGGGCCGGGCAAATGATACGGTTATCATCACCGGGCTGCAATCTTTAGCCGGAACAACCACCCAGAATATAGCCATAAACCCGGCAGCTTTGAAAGCAAGAGGTACATCCCCAACCGTTGCTGTAACGAGCTTTATAAACAATGATGTTATTGTTGTACCTGCGGCAACCACAACCGGCCAGCGGGATATGACCATTGTTTTAACCGATGGAACTTTTAACGCCCCTGTTGGACCGGTGACAATAAGCGACTACTTCTACTTCTTTGGGAATAACGCCTCGGCTTTTGAGGCAGCCACCTCTGCAGATATTATGGCGAATAATCGCATTGCTATCCATTTTTCCGCAGCAACACCAAGCGCTGAAGCCCAAAACGGTATCATAATAAAGAGTACGAGGGTGTCGAAGACCGGTGCAAATGCTATTTCGGGCGCAGCCTTGTCCGAGATAGGGACTGCTACCATAGGTAGTATGGCAATAAACGATGATACTATCACCGTAACGCTTGATACGGATAGTGCCTTTGTTCCGGCGTCTGAACTCAATAGTACATCAATTGCTGATAAAACCCGGTTCTTTACCCTTGGTCCAAAGACTAACAGTGTCGGGTTTGACCTTGACCCAATAAATTCACCCAGTATTGAATTTGAAAGCGGGGCGACTGCTAACGTCATAGTCATTAAAAAAATAGCGCCTCTTATAAAGGCGAGTTCCGTCGCCAACGCCGAAACACAAGAGCTCACGGTAAACTCGCTTGCCCTTGTAAAACGGGGAGCAAGCCCAAGCGTAACCGCCCTTCGTTCAAACTCCAGCCACGACATTGTGGTAACCGGCGTAACTACGCTTGGGCAGACGGATTTGTCTGTTGTACTTACTAACGCAAAATTCACAGCTGGTTTTAACTTCACCAGTGCGCAAATTCTGACGAATTTCAGCTTCCTGGGGCCGAATAAAACGGCTTTTGAAAAGGCTACACTAGCTGCCGTTAAGACCGATGACAGCGGCTTGAGAAACCGCATTATTTTTAGTTTTAACACTACCAATCCGGTTGTCGCCGATACCGACAACATCATCATCATAAAAGGCAGCGGCAGCATATTCCGCCATGACGATGAGACTAATTTTACCGGTGCGGGTGCGGTGATTGAAAGCCCAAGCGCTAGCGGCGGAGATGCTATAACTAACGCTGCTGGTTCCGGTGTCCCTACTTACCATGACGACACCATAACAATAAAACTTGATACCGGGGCGTTTGCGCAGGAAATTTTAGGAAGCAGCCTGACAGATTTTGCGAAATTGTTTACGGTATCCGGTACCGGTTTTGCCGCAGATGCGAATGGTGTCCTTACATCGGCCATTTCTGGAAATGCGCCTACACTTACATTGAGCCAGACCACTAATCCTAATGACACGCTAACTATTACCGACTTAACACCGGTTGTTCTTGCTACAGGTGCATCATTTACCCAAACAATCTATATAAACACGATAGCCCTCGCGTCGACGCCTACTTTTATTGCTACTGCTCCCATAGTCGGTTCAAACTCCAGCAAGGATGCAAAAGCAGTAGGAGCCAGCGGCACAGGATTTTCAACCACATCCGGCATGACAAGCCTGGTTGTAACGCTTCCGACTAGTGTAACATTTTCGGGTGGTTCTAATACCACGATACCTACAAGCCCTACAGCCGCCGGTGTAGGATTTGAGTTTGTTGGCCCGAATAAAGCCAGGTTTGAAGGCTCTACGGCAACAATTAGCGGCAC
>BNVD01000001.1 GCA_025997835.1 Spirochaetia bacterium | reverse complement strand
ATCGATAGACGAAGTGATCGATCAGGGTAAGGAGTATCGCCTCTTTATTATTCGTCTTTTTGGGATCATTCACGCTGACCAGTTCACAATCCTCAAGCAGACACACATCGGCGGTTCCCCAGATATAATCCGTGTCGCCTTCAATATAGCATTTGTAGAACCAGTTTTTGCCCGATGTTTGAATGGTGTCCTGATGGGAGCGGAAGGAGCAGTTGTAGGCCGCCAGGGTCCTGCCCGTGCCGTTGGCAAAGTACAGCGTTTCCGCCTGGGTGTTACTTGAGGGGCTTACTGTAGTCAGGTATCTTTCGCCCCGCACCGTGGTGTTCTTAAGGGTCAGATTCTTGAGAACCAGATTGGCGCCTGAGAAATAAAATGACGGGCGGGTGTGGGTCCCGCCGTTCATGTCGTTACAGTTGGTGTACTGAATCACCACATCGCTGCCGTAGTTTGTGGTTCCTGTCCCGTTTATCGTGACATTGGCGCTGCCCACATAGTGAACCAGCTCGATATAGGTACCGGGAGCTACGTTAACCGTATAGTCGCCTGAGGAAGCGGCGATGGATTTGAGCGCGCCGTACACGGTGCGGAAATCTGCGGTTGACGATTGGGAACCATCCACAGAAATCGTTGTACCGGAGCCGGGGGATGCCCGTGTAGTAAATGACCAGCTTGCGGCGGTTTTGTCATCGCTCAGGCCCGCAAAGGTTATACCGTTCAATGTCGCGGTAATGGCCCCGCGGGGAATGGCAATGTAGTATTCCTTACCGTACTCCAGTTTGTTGAAGTGGGGGGTAAAGTACACACGGTTACCGTCAACGCGGACCAGTTGGGGGCCTACATTGATCACATTGTTACTGCTGCCCAGAGTAGTCTGCTTCTCATCGGCAAAGAGGATGGTGTCTACCGCAGTGCCGCTTGCCTTATCGTAGATGTAAATGGCACCCCCGGTTTCCAGCGCAGGAACCGTGTCAAAGGTGATCATGAGTTCGCCATCGGTATAGGCCGCGCTTGCCCCAGCCGCAGGATACACGGCGGTCAATGCGCCGTAACTGTCGGAGGCGCTAAAATCCGTCACCGTTACCTGCACCGTTGTTTTCAATGCCCCAACTGCCGTATTGGTAACCGTAATGTCCGCCGTACCCGCACGAAGCGCCTGAAGGGTGATGATTCCGCCTGAAGCGCCGTCCACCCGGACAATGTCCGGGGCGCCGGAAACCGCCGTTACCAATGCGGCATCTCCGCCCGGCGCAGTCGCCGTATACGTGAGCGAGCCGGATGTGCCTGCGGATAACCGCAATGAATCCGTGGACACCGACAAAGACGGCAGAGCGCTCTGTTCCTCTAACGAAGTAATCACCTGCTCCGTGCCGTTGACGGTTACTTTTATTTCCGACCAGACCGCCCCGGCAGTCTGCGAACCGCCAACCGCAGCATACACCATATCATCTTCGGTGAACCAGGTAACCGCGGAATCGGCGGCGCCCTTCTTGTAGCCAAGCTGGGTCAGGCCGTCTTCCTCAAAGACATAAAAGTCAAAACGTTTGTCCACGAGTACCGCCCGGAAAACATACGCCTTACCCGTCGCCCATGATACGGCGGGAGAAAAACTCGACCCGCCGCCGCCGTTCTGGTTGTTTTTAATGTTTTGCCCGGTAACCAGCGAATAGGATTGCCCCCCGGTGTTTTTGGCGTTAATAAAACCAACACCGTTATGTCCCGAAAGACTGGAAAAGGTAACCTTTGCCTGAATGGTGACCGCATCGTTTGCCAAATCAATCTTGTGGGGATAGAGCAGAAAAGCATAGTTACCGAAGGCCCCGGCCGTACCGGTACCATCGTAGGTCACGCTTCCGGGAAGATTGAATTTCACCAGCGAGGTCCCCCCCATAGCGGGCGCCGGCGAGACCGTTACCGTACAAGTGGCGAAGGCCTTTCCGCCCCCGCTCTTTTCACCCACAGTGGTAACCGTTATAACGGCCGTGCCCACCCCAAGGGCGCTTACGACCCCGGCATCGTCCACCGATACCACACCGCTCGTATCCGGTTCCCAGGTTACCGTTTTTACTGCGGCATCCGCAGGCAATACTTCCCATACAAGGAGTGCGGGGGCATCACCCAGCGTTAAACTCAGCGTCTCCTGCACCGAGACGCTTTCCACCGGAACTGCCGGTTCACCGGGAGTATCAGTGGTTCCGTTATCACATCCGCCAAAAGCCGCCAGCAATGCCAGGGAAGCCAGTATCCCAGAGCCAAATTTAGTAAGTATTTTCATACCACCATAATAGGCCTGTTATCCGCTACTATTCTGTCATTTGTTTTCACTTTTCCGGCATTGGGCGGAAGCCAACGGAAAAGTCCCGCTCAAAACTTGTAAACCCGGCCGTTTGAGGATACAATACCCATAATGGTGGCACTATGGTGAACGAACTATCTCCCGATCATAATATTCCCTGGCACCCTGCCTTTTTCGAAGCTATTCAGATGGAGCTTGAGGCGTACAAAGATGTGCTTGAATTCAAATATGAATACCAACTCACCACCGATCCCCTCCGCATTGATACCCTGATAATCAAAAAACCAAAGGATGTCAAAATCGACAAGAATTTCGCTCAGATGTTTCGTTCGGAAAATATCTGCGAATTTAAATCCCCCGGCGATTACCTGTCGGTCAAGGATTTTTACAAAACCATGGGCTATGCCTACATCTATGCAGGGACAAGACCCGAAGTGGATATAAGCGATATAACCCTCACCTTCGTAGAAGCAAAATACCCACGGGAACTGGTCAAATACCTTACGGAAGTCCGGGGGTATGCCATAGAGGAAGCCTGGCCCGGAATCTATCACGTTTCAGGCGATTTTTTTCCGATACAGATCATCGAATCCAAAAAACTCTCCCAATCCGACAATATTTGGCTAAAAAGCCTTAACAACAGCTTGGACTTTTCCGGTTTAGGCGCTATATTTAAAGCAAGCAACATAAAAGGTAAAAATGCCCCCATACAGGCATATCTTTATGCGATAATACAGGCCAACCCGCACACCCTAAAGGAGGTCACGATGAGCGATTTAACTGTGGATGATGTACTCATGGAAGCCGGATATATCCCCCGGTGGCTTGAAGAAGGCCGGGAAATGGGCCGGGAAATAGGCCGGGAAGAAGGCCGGGAAGAAGGCCGGGAAATAGCCAAAAAAGAAGATGCAAAGAATTTTCTTGCCTTGGGAATAAGCCCGGCAACGGTCGCCACGGCAACCGGCCTTGATATGGAAACCATCAAACAGCTTTCCGAACAATAGGGCGTTGCCCCGCACTCAACCTTCCGCTCACTTCTTGAGACCCCCGGCCATCTCCACAAAAAAAGCTTCCGGAACCTTGCGATCCCGGAAGCCTCTGTCTAATCCAGTCTACCCGCGCTTCGCCGGAATGGTCCCGGCGAAGCAATGGGCCGCAGTAAAACCGCGCTTACTGCCACTCAACATCGAGGAAGCGCAGGCCGGTAGTATTCTGGCTCATGGTACCGGTATTGCTGAACATGATCCCGCCAAAGTTACTGGCGCCGATGTCGGCATGGGTATAGTCCAACTCCAGCGGTACATAGCTTTCAGTGCCGTCCTTTACCTGACCGGTACGTGATTCCCCATCCCGGGAAACCCTGGCGGAAAGCGTATTACCTTCAACCTTAAGCTCAATGGTGCAGAAGGTAGCGTAAAGCTTGGAAAGTTTTGAAACTCCGCCAACAACGCCGGCATTCGAGTGGTACCCGTTATCGGTCAGATAGGTAATACGCGGGGTTGCCGTCGTCGGGCCGTAGAACGGGTCACCCTCAGTAGTGCTGGTTACACCATACTCTACGTTGTCATACTTTACCAGGTTGATAACCGTAGCACTACCGCTTGCCCCTATCCGCTCTACCCGGAGACCGTAGCCGCTGTTGGTAGCGGAATCGTACTTGATCATGAAATCCATGTACTGTTCCGCGGAGCCAAAGCCCTGACCCGTCTTCTCGGTGGCAAGCTCCACGGTTATGGACATATCGTTATACGCTGCGACCGGCGGCGTGTACATCAGCCTGGCGAAACGCACGTCGACCATGTGCCCGTAAATATATTCCATCGCCGAGGTTCCCGCTTTATAGACAAACGGATTTGCATTGGGGAGAGGAGCGGGATTTCCTGCGCCAAGAGCAGGGTTGAGCTGAGTCGTATCCCGCTTAAACTCTGCGGGCTGGAAGCCGACCCATGGACGCCACAGGTCCCTGGTCCAGACGCCGGGCGCTATCAGTTCCTGCTTATCGACGGGGAAGCTCCGGAAATTGATGTTAACCACGTTGGGATTCGCTACCTCTCCTGTCGCAATGGCGCCGGCATACGCTACAGAAACCAACGTCCCGGCGGGAGAAATCTGGTACTTGGGGGTTATATCGGCAAAGATATATTTACCGACATCCCCGGAGGTTAGGGTATACTCAGGCTCCGGTTCATTCAGCCGGGAAGTCATTACCTGGATCTTGTTGGTGGTTCCGCCCGCATCGTCGGCGCGGTACCAGGTAATCAGCGACTGATCCTCAATGCCCGAAGTAGTCACATTCAGGGTGTAATCCAGCGTAAGCCTCCCTGAGGCATAGCTTATCGCCGGACCGGCGGTAAAGGTGGGCGCCGAAATCTGCGCCGGTATGGAGGTGAGCTGGACTGCGGCGTGGAGGCCGTATGCGGAAACCGCCTCGATAACCACGGGGATATTTCCATACGTAGTGTTGGCCGAGGTAACCGTCTTTCGGTTCGGGTCGGTGTGGGCACTAAGGATTGCACCCGCATTACCGGAAAGGATAGTCCAGGTAATAGCCCCGGCCACGCTCGTATCGGTATTCGGATTGATAGTACCAACCGTATAGTTAGTATCGGCGGTCTCCGGGTTCACCGGAGCATAGGTCAGTGCAGTGGGACTCACGCTGGCGGTCATTTGCGTGGGCAACTTGCCGTAATCCAGATGGTCAGGATCAAGGGCAGAAGCCTGGGCTACCTTGTCTTTTATCTGCATGGGGTCCCAGTCGTCATTCCCCCGGAGGAGGTTATAGGTATTGTACACGACCTCCCTGCCGTAAACAAACCGGTAGGCCTTAAGCAGCTTGGGATGATTCTCCAACTTCACCGAAACACCGGGTTTATCCTCGCTCATCACAATCTGCTTGCCGTTCATAGTAACGTTGTACTGATAATTCCGTCTGGTCGCCGCAGGAGACAGCGTCCAACCGGCTTTCATGTTGGGATTGGGATGGATGAACTTGCCGTCGATAACCACACCGTTGGCGTCTCCTTTGGAGAGGAGCTGCCCGGTAGTATCGTTGTACCCGATATGGGAATTGAAGGTACTGTCGAGGAGTACCGCCCCGCCGAGACCGCCCCAGGGACGGTTGCTGAAGAAATCAAAATCGCAGTGCAGATACACAGCGCCGGCGGCAAGGGAATCGTCGGTGCTTTCAAAATGGCAGTCGACATACAGTGTCCTGCTCCCGGTTGGGGGCATCAGGTTTAGACGGCTGATAAAATTCGAATTCTTTGCTAAAAGTCTGCTCGCGCCGGTGCCGCCGACCAATTGTGACTGGGTCGAAGTAGTTGTCCGGGCGGGAACATCAAGGGCCGGATTCAGGGGATATTCGAGCGCCAAACTGCAATAATTGGCGATGGTCAGGTTTTCAATAAGGAATTCCCCGGTCATGGTTATGTTGAACAGGGTCCAGTTGCCGTTGGAACCGTGGCTCTGCCCGCGGTTGCCGCAGAGGATAACGTTGTAGGGATCCTGCGACAGCCCTTCAAGGCTCAACCAAGCCTGGCCGGTAAGCGCCATTCCGTAAAGCCCTGTTCCCACGCCGGCTGTGGCGGTGGCCGGATTATCGCGGCCTAAACTGTCGCACCAGTATACCCAGGGGGCAATCAGAACCCTCATGCGCTGTGCTTCCGTTCCTTCCTTAAAAGCGCCGTCATCGTACGCCGCCATAAAGTCGTTGTACACGTTGGGATACGCCGCAACAACAGCGTCAGAAAGGGTACCGTCGATGTAGATGGTATGATCATTCAGATTGATGCGCTCGTTCATGTACATCACATAGGAGCCGTAGAAAGCCACCGGATCAGACGGCGACAGGGGCGTATTAACGTACCCCGCAGGCGGGTACCAGGTTTGCTCCCCGGACAGCACCATCACAGAGAACGTAGCTATAGCGGGTGCACCGTCGGCCTTGTTGCCCGCGGTGGTTGCAGTGATGGTCGCCGTACCAACTCTCAGGGCGTTGACGAAGCCCGTTGTACCGATTGCCGCCACCGCAGGATCGCTGGATTCCCAGATTACTCCCTGTTGAGAAGCGTCCGCGGGTACTATCTCCGCCACAAACTGCCAATCGGAATTAAGCGGCACATCGTAGCGATTATTGACATTAGGTGAAATTGACGATGATACCGTAACTCCCGTTACCGGAATAAAGGGGGTCTCTGCCGGCAAAACGGAAATAAAACAGAGCGCCGTATGCTTCCCGTCGTGCGTAGTGACGATGATCACCGCCTCACCCGCACCGGCTGCGGTTACCACACCATCGTTTACCGTGGCTACATCGGGCCTGCTTGATGCCCAGCTAATAGCCGGATCGGCGGCATTAGCCGGCGCTATTACCGCGTCAAGGGTTACCGACTTGGGATGCGCAGCATTGGTATCCGCCGGCGCCCAGAGCACATAACCCAACGTATCAGCCCCGCCGCTCTGAATGGTAACATCGGTAACCTTTACGGGCCCGGAATCATCCGTCGTTTGGGGACAAGCTCCAAAGGCCAGCGCCAGCGCTACGCCGAGCAGGACTTTGCCGCACTTCAGGAAAACACTATTTTTCACACTTTTCCTCATATCTTTCTCCTTGCACAAAATAAATTGGTGTCTCCATTATCACAGCATACAGGTAAAAATTTCCGTTGACTGTTTGCATTTTTCCGTCATTCGAAGCAGTTCCAAAACCAGGAATTTTAACCACGGAGAACACGGAGAACACGGAGTTTAATCTTTTCCTCTCCGTGTTCGCAGACCAATCAGACCTTCGGTCTGACGTGCCCTCTGTGGTTGTTCTTCTTCAGTTTTTCATTTTGAAACTGCTTCATTTAAAACGCAAGTTTTGTTCCTGCTCCGGCAGGAACCGAAACGTTAAGGGCCGATGCGCTTTCCGGCGCATAGACGTAGGGGATGGTCCAGGGTTTTTCCGTCGTTAGATGGGCGTTAAAATCCTTGACCTTTTCGGTAGCGCCGTCAAAGGTGCAATGGGCTGCGGTTAATACCGGGATATTGCCGGATTGATAAAAGCGCGAAAAGGTAGCCGCCGCGGTGGTTTCGGAAATATCAAAGTACTTGACGATACCGTTCCCGCCCTGGCCCGTGTGGCTGCCGAAGTAGTTATTCTCCACAATAAATTGGGAACCGACACCCGGCCCCAGGGAATATCCGGCGTTGTTGGGAACACCGATGTTGTTGTAGTAATTATTGTAGATGTGCATCTGCGTACCCCGGCTGCGGGGCATACGCTGGGTTACCCCATCGTGAAAGTAGTTGTGGTGCAATGTGATCTGCCGGTCGAGGGGATTGGTCAGTGAGTCGCTGCCCGCGACCAGCATCACCTTGTCGTGATTGGTAAATTCGCACCAGGACACGGTGACATTTTTCCCCGCAGGAATATCAAACGCCCCGTCGTGGTTGTAGTTCCGTGACAGATCTTCGCAAACCCCGTCGGTGAATTTACAGTGATCCACCCATACGCCGCCTGACGTTCCCTGAATCACCAGCGCGTCTATGCTCGCCTTGGAATCGGAATGTCCTGAGGAACTGGTATCGTATTCGGTGGAACCGTGGGCATCGTAGAACGTAATGTTCCTGATGATCACATTGGTGACGTTATTGATCCTCACGCCGCCGTATTTTATCCGGGCATTGTCAAGCCCGATAATCGTTGTGTTCGCCGTAACATTCACGGTGATATCCCCATGCACCCGTGCATGGGTCATGGGGTTGAATTCATCGTAATAAGAATGATCCGAGTCGCTTATCTTGCCTTCGGAAAGATCCACGTCGCCTGAAAGGATGATAAAACTGTCGCCGCTCACCGCCAGGGCGTTCTTGAAAGCGGTCAATTTGGCGGCCGCCGTTGGATAGGTACCATCGTCGATCAGCGTGTAGCCGGAAGGATTCGTGTAGCGTAATCCTGCGCCGCCGTTGGCCTGGTCCGCCCAGCCGTTGGTGACGACGGGCTGATCCTTAAAGTCATTGAAAAGCTGCGCCGCTCTGGTCTGCACACTTTGCCCCGCAGAGCCTGATACGGTTACCCGCACCGTCTTTGACACGGAAGAAACCGCCAGAGATGTCGCGGTAATATCCGCCTGACCCGGTCCCAGGGCGCTTACAAAGCCGGACGACACCGATGCTACCGCCCCATCACTGGAAGACCAGGCAAGCCGCTTGTCCTGCGCCGTAGCGGGAAGCACCGAAAACTGAAGCTGCCTGGACCCGCCCACGGCGAGGGAAAAATCACCGCCTGAAATTTCAACAGACTGTGCCAGCAGATCCTCCGGCGCCACCGGTTCCCCCGTATCTATCCGCTCCACCGTAATGGAATTGATAGTAATACTGCCGCCTGCACCGGAAATGGCAAACTGGACAAAGGCGTTTGACAGGGAAGACGCATTGGCGCCCATATAACTGGAGACAACGGTCGTTTCAATTCTCCCGCCTGCCGGCTTGGCGTTATAGACCCGGCTCCCGCTCCCCAAAACGGAACTGCCCGCAGAAGTAGTGTTGTTGTTTAAATATATTACAAAATTCCCCGCCGGAGAGGTAAGGTAGGTGAGGGAGATTTTTATCGTCCCGGACAGATTGAACGTGCCGTCGGTGGGCATAAAGGAAGCGGTTGTAGGACTTGTATCGGCGGAGCCCACAGTAAAGCGTCCGTTGTTACCCAGGACCAGGTTGCCCCGATCGTCAAGAGACACATCCCCGTCACGGGTAAGGACCAGCTTACCCCGTACTTCGGTGCCGCTGGTAAAACCGTCCCTGGATTTCCAATCCCACAGAATAAAGCCGCTGTCCGGATCCGCCCGCAAAACAGTAAATATAACCGCGTCCGCCTCGCCCGAACCATCGGCGGCAATGGCGCTGATATAGACCTGCCCCGGCGACTTTCCCCGGACAAGCCCCCCTTCGTCCACTTCCGCGATGGCGGTATCATTCGACTGGAACGTAAGGCCGCGGTCGGTGGCGTCTTCAGGGCCGACGGTAACCGCCAGTTGTTTGGTTTCCCCCGCCTTTATGGTAAAATCGTCCGGGGTAATGGCAACCAGGGAAACCCAAACCTGCTCCGGCGGCGCGGGAAGAGGCTTTTCATCTGTTTGGCAGGCCGCAAAAAGAACACTAACGGCAAATACAAAAACACCGCTTAGGCGGAAAATACACTTACTCACACTTACATGGTACCGGGAGCGGGTAGGGTTTTAATGTCACGTTTTTGAATTATTCCGGCCTTTTGAGGGGATATTACCGCTTGTCTCATTTCTACACTAGGAGTTTGTTGCACTTCGTGCAGTTTGATAAAAAAAAATCGGCCTTCAAGGCGATTTTTTACCCTGCAAACTCCGTAAGGAGCCCACTTATCGAGGTTTTTTTGCGGCCTCAAGCGCAAAAAAACCACAAGTGCAACAGGCTCCTATTGGACTTTACCCCCGGTATAAGCAGTACCGTTTATCGCCCCTTCCCCGAAGATTGCGCGAATTTGTTCCAGAAAGGCTGCGGGGAGGGGGGCCTGGAGGGTTTTTCCTGCCAGTTCGGGGGGAGGGGAGGTTGTTTGCGCGGGCATTTCCGGCGGGAACGGGGGGAATTCCAGGGACCAGGCGTGGAGGAGGAGGCCGCCTGAGAAGGGGGCGCCGCCGTATTTGCGGTCGCCTGAGAGGGGGTGGCCATGAAAGGCGGCCTGCGCGCGGATTTGGTGGGTACGGCCGGTTTCGATTTCCAGCATGATGAGGGAATACCGGCGGGTGACGGCCAAGGGCAGCGCCCGTGTGAGGGCCGGTTTTGCCCCGGGCGTGTTTGTGGCGGCGGGGAAGGTCTTTTCCTGCTGCCGGTCCCGAATAAGGCTTTCCTCCCAGGTTTCGGCTTTTTCGATACACCCGTCTGCCAGTGCGATGTACCGCTTCCGCAGTTGACGCTCCCGGAGCAGGGCGGTAAAGATCTGCGCCCCTTCCAGGGTTACCGAAAAGACCACGATGCCGCTTGTGGGTTTATCCAGCCGGTGCAAGGGGCCGGGTTTGAAAGACAGGGACGGGGGGAGCTTCCCGGCGAGGTAAGCCTGTACCTGGGTGTCCAAGCTCTCTGTAGACCTGCGGTCTATCGACCTGCGGTCTGTAGACCTGCGGTCTGAGCCGTGGACGGCGATGCCTGCGGGCTTATTCACCGCGAGGAGGCCCGCACCCTGCCAGATAATTGCCGGGATGGGGCCGCCCGCGTGGGGAGTACCGCTTCTGTCTGGAAGCCTGGTGCTCTTGTTTTTTGCGGCCTCAGGCGCAAGACAACCGTGTACGCAGGTTTCCAGTTTAGCGCTACCGTCCGTCCGCCGCCCGCCGCCGGGACCCGCATCCTGCACACAAATACGCGCGCCTGCCGGAACACGGCAATCAGCCCCCGCCGCCGTACCATCCACCAATACCCGACCCGTACGCAGGAGCCGGTGTATCAGGGATAAGGGCATATCCGGGAGGGCTTTCCGCAAAATCCGGTCCAGGCGGCGGCCATTGTCGTCATTCCCGGCGATTAAGTCGGTAGTCAACCTTAACTTGCCTGTTTTACCAATTCCTTAAACATGCTGTGGCGTTTTTCATCCTGCATAAGGAGGTTTAGCTTGAACTGGCCGTCCCGGTATCCCTTGTCGATACAGGCAGACTTGAAGCGTTCAAAGGATTCGTTTCCCAGAAGACAGGTGTCCGGCGCCTTGACCCGGCCGGAGGCGCGTTTCTCCTTATACTCCACGTTGTATTGCTGCAACTCGGCGTCCACCTTTTGGGTAAAGTCCTCGGCCTGCGCCTGGGTGATATTTTGATCCGCAAATTCATAGTAAAACCGGTAATTGGAATTGCCCGTATCCGCGAATCCCACAAAGAAGGAAACCTTGTAGCGGGTTACCTGTTCCACCGCCTGCACGGCTTCGATAAACTGCCGTTCGTGGAGCTTTTCCCCAGTCAGGCTCACGGTCCCGTTGATCTTCTGGATAAACTTTAAGGTGGGGAATTTGTTATTGTACCCGGTAATTTCCAGGAGGTCGTTCATGTTGTACCGGTAGAGCCCGGAGGAGGTGGTAACCAGCATGGCGTAGCGGTGCCCCGGCACGACATCGAACATCTGGGTAATGACGGGGTTTTCCTTGTCCATTTCCGATTCATGGATGAACTCAAAGTAGATCTTATGCCCAAAAAGCGTTGTATCCTGGATGCCGGGTTTCAGCACCACACCGGAGCGGCATTCGGAAGAGAAATAGCCGAATTCATTGAATACACAGTTCTTGGGAAAGGAATTCTTGATCTTGTCGAAGTAGACAAGGGTATTACCGCAGAACCAGACATTCACTACCTGCATATCCGGCCAGTAATGCTTGGGCAGAACCTCGCCGTATTTTTCCTTGAGTTTCCGCAATTCCGCCGCCCGCCGGGGATTCGGTTTGAGGTTCGGCTCCAGTTCGGCACGGATCTCATCGGAAATGGTAAAGATATGGCTCAGGGTGCCCTTTTCGATGTCGTTTACATATTCATCGTAGAATTCATTGGCGTTCTTCTGCATTTCCACCAGGGTACTGGGGTTGGCGGTGATGATCCCGTGGGTGTTCCGCTCAATGGCCATCCGCATAATCGCGTAATACCGGGCCTTATAATCGGCAATCTTAAACACCGCCGCCGGGGCCGTATGAATGGCCTGCATAAAACCGGGAATGTCCCGCTGCATTATCCCGGAAATGGAGCCGTATACGGTACCGTCGGGAGCGGCGCCCTCAATGGCCTTGCCTACTATGGAAGCGAAGGGGCCGTAAAACGCCCTGGGTTTAGCCAAAACCAGGGTGGACAGCCAGAATGAATTCATCTTTTTATAGACTTCTTTGTAATACCGCTCCGTCACGGGTATCCACTTGGGCTCTTTGGTCGTACCGCTGGTAGTGGCGTACAGCTTGGGCTTGCCGGGGAACAGGATATTACTCTCACCGTTCTTATGCCGCTCCACATAGGGGCGCAGGTCCTCGTAATCGTTCACCGGAACGTATTTTTGATATAACCTGAACAACTCATCCGCCGTTGACGCTTTGAGTATCTCCCCATAGTGATGCTCGACACCGTATACCGTATCCTTCGCGTACTCCAGAATACTCCGCAGACATGCCTCCTGGGATCCCTTCCCATCCCTGGATGCCTTATTGAGTTCCTTAAGCCCCTTTTTCCCGATAACCGTAAGGGCCAGCCGTATAAGCCACCATTTTTTAAGCCGTGGTTCTTTCATATTATTCTCCTTAGTTTGCAAAATGACAAGAATTGATTTTTTGTCATTGTCAAATATGATGAACAAAGCCGAAAAAAATGTCAAGCCTATCGCTACGTCAGAAATGCCCCACCCCTATCTTCCCATCGTAAAGCAGGCAATCCAACAACCGACAAAGGCGGGCCTCCCTTGCGCAAGCAAGATCTTCGCCCGCCCACCACCCGTATCTTCCCCATCCTAAAGCAGGCAATTTATATAACCGATAAGGCGGGCGGCGAGGTCGCCCGCCCGCCACCCGCATCTTCCCCATCTTAAAGCAAGCAATTCAATAACCGATAAAGGCGGGCGGTGCGGCAGGCGGCCCCTCCCCGAGACATTATGACAACCAACAAGAACGCTAAAACGTCTTAGCCAGTAACGCAAATCCTTAAGAGAGCAAACGCGCCTCGTTCGAGTAAAGTTGTTGTCATCCTTGGCTCGGGCGGGGGGCCACCCGCTGCACCGCCCGTATATGCCAGTAATGTAAATTGAGAATTGCCAGCTGCCCGCCCTTGACATCCATCCCCTAAACCCGGCTATATGGTTACGTGAGGTCGTTTGCTATGTCCATACGAACGGAACAGGTCAGGACGTTTATCGAAAACCCTATCTTTCTGTCGTCCGTATCAAGTTTTTTGCTTGCCCAATTGTTTAAGGCCGCGATTATGCTGCTTGGGGGGAGAAAACGGAGCGGACGGGAGTTTATGGAGACCTTGGTCTGGCGTACCGGGGGAATGCCGTCCAGCCATAGCGCGCTTGTTTCGTCTATGTCCACTTCGGCGGCAATCAACGAGGGGATAGGCTCGAATTTGTTTATCGTAACCCTGTTTTTTGCCCTGATTATTATGCGGGATGCCGTAGGGGTCCGCCGTTCTTCGGGGCTTCAGGCCAGGGCGCTCAATTCTTTGGGCCGCCAGTTGTCAGAGGATTCAAGCGTTGAGTATCATCCGGTAAAGGAAGTGCATGGCCATACTCCTATGGAGGTGGTGCTTGGGGCGCTTCTGGGTATTTTTATTGCTGCGGCTTATGCGTTTTTGTAAGAAACCGTTCCCCGCCGCCCGCTATACTAACAAGGGGGATAAACAGACCTCGGCATGAGGCAGACTATGAAAACATACTCCTTTCCCCAGGGCGGGATTTCCTTTGATGATCCCGCAGCGCCCTCAAAAGATGATTGCGTTACCGCCTTTCTCCCCGGAATCTCGATTATTCCCCTGATTCAGCATACGGGGAGCCGGGCCGATCCCGTTGTCTCCGTGGGGGATCACGTGAGTGAGGGGATGCTCGTAGGCCGGGGGCAGGGGCCGCTTTCCGCGAATATCCACGCTACCGTGCCCGGTAAGGTGATCCGTGTAGTTTCCTGGAAGATGGCCGACGGGCAGACCAACGATGCCCTGGTGATCCGTATGGAAGGGGCCTTTGAACGGCTGGGCAAGCGGGAAGAGCTGTTTCCCTGGGAAAATCTGCCCCCTGTTGAAATACAGCAGCTCATAGCGGATTTCGGGATTGTAGAAATGGAAGGATCGGGGCGGCCCGTATCGGATATGTTTTATGCCCTTCGTTCCGACCGGGAGCCCCTCACGCTGGTGGCCCGCTGTGTGTTTGATGATCCCTGGCTGGCGGGAGATTATGTGCTCTGCCGGGACCGGCTCAAGGCGGTGGTGGAGGGGAGTATGATCGCCGCCCGTGCGGGTGGGGCGAAACATATTGTGTTTGCGGTCTCCCACGGCGAAAAGGATCTGGGTCTTGAGCTTTTGGCGGAAGCGGAAACTTGGAAGACACCGGTGTCGATGGTACTGGTGAGTTCCCGGTATCCCCAGCGGAATCAGCGGGAACTGGAACTGGTCTTGAGGATGTACGGGAAGAAGGAGTCCCTGGAGTTAGGGACGCTAATGATTCTGGGACCGGCGACGCTGGCGGCCATCCACGACGCGGTAAAACTCAAAAAACCCATTCTGGACCGGTATGTGGCGGTAGGGGGTTCGGCGGTGAGGAAGGCCCAGGTGATGAAGGTCAGGATCGGCACCCGGATCGGGGATGTTTTTGCCGAATGCGGGGGCTTTGTGGACAACCCCCGGCGTATCGCCACGGGCTCCCCCTTTTTGGGCCGCACGGTGGTGGATTTGGACGAACCGGTGATAAAAACCAGTTACGCCGTATTTGCCATATTGGGAGGCCAGACCGGGGTTACGGTGAGCCGGAGCTGTATCAGATGCGGGGAATGCCGGACGGTGTGTCCGGTGGGGCTTGATCCTGAGGAATTGTACAAACAGGCCAATGCAGCCGCCGACTGCCCCAGGGCCGTCGAATGTCACGCCTGCGGCTGCTGCGAAATAGTGTGCCCATCCCATCTGCCCCTGAGCGCCGTTATTGCCGCTTCCGCCGGGAGGGGTGATTAGTATGCCCGCGACGACGCGAATCCTGTATCAGCGCCCCCTGGTCAGCCTTGCCCGCTCTACCTCGGCCCGGATGTGGCTGGTGAGCCTCTGCGCCGGCCTTGCGGTGCTACAGTCGGCCCTCACCGATTCTTTTTCCTCCCTTTTTATTGCCCTGGCGGCGGTCGCCGCCGCGCTGCTGTCGGAGCTGCTGGTAAACCGCCCGTTGAAGCTTCGTACCGTACAGGACGGGAGCGCCGTAGCATCGGCCCTGGTGCTTGCCCTGCTGCTTCCCAATCAGATTAACCCCGCCCTGGCCGCTCTGGGGGCGGTCTTTGCTATGGTGGTGGTCAAGCACAGTTTTGGGGGGCTCGGAACGAACTGGCTCAATCCGGCGGTGGCCGGCTGGCTCTTTATCCGTTTTTCATGGCCCGCCGCTTTCGATACGGCCCTAGAATCGTCCCCCTTAACGGTACTTTCCGCTCTGCTTCGCAGCGGGGCCTGGGATGCCGGGGGCTCCCCCCTGAACATCCTGACGGCGGGCGGAGGCAGTTTTTCCGTCCCCGCCCAGACCATCGCCACGGTCCTGAGTTCTGCGGTGAACACCGGCTATTCAGCCCTGAACCATATGATTCTTTCCTTTTCCGGGGCGGAATTATCTGGTGACTATTTGAATCTCTTCATATCCGGGGGTCCGGGAATCATCGCCGACCGGGGGCTTTTTGCGCTCCTTTTGGGGACCATCATCATCACCGCTTCCCAGGCAAACCGCGCCTGGATTCCCGCCGTCTTTTTGGCGGTCTACACCCTGTTGGTCCGCTTCTTTGGCGCCCTGCCTATGGGGGGGGCATTGGGGAACGGCGACATGATCTTCGGCCTCTGTTCGGGGGGGGTCATTGCGGCGGCTTTTTTATTGGTCTCCGACCCTGCCACGGGCCCCAAATCGGTGATTGGGGCGGCTGCCGTCGCGGCGGCGACGGGCTTGCTGGCATTCTTCCTCCGGTATGCGGGGATTGAGCCCTACGGGGCCTTTTTCGCCGTTGCCCTGATGAATACTCTCATTCCCCGTATCCGGGACTTTGAAAACCGGAGGGTCTATATGAAAGGGGGCCGCCGGTGAAGACAAAACCTCCGCCAATGGTGGTGAATAGCGGGACAAAAATTTTGCAGGTATTGCTGAAGATTAGGTCAATAAGTTCGTCAATAGTACTGAAGATTAAGGACTGGCTGGCCCATCTGCCGCCGTCTTTCAAGCAGACCGCGTTCTTTGCAAGCTGTCTTGCGATGCTGATTCTGGCTGCCGGATTAGTGTGGTTCTTTACCCGGCCGGTACGGGACGCGGCGCTGCTCCAGTCGGTGAACAAGGCTTTGGCCCGTTCCGGGGTGTCCCTGCATTTGGAAGCGGCCCTTCCCCATTGGGGGAGGGCCGGACGTGCCGCCCAGTTGGGTCAATGGTTTACCCTTTCCGGTTCCGAAAGCCGGGCCGTGGTGTTTCTCCTTATGGACCGGGGGATTCCGGCGGTGGCGCTGGCCGTGGTGTCCCCTAACGGGGAGGCGGATACCCTGATCCCCCTGAGCAGCAATGCCGTCCAGCTGCTTCCCCTGCTTTCCCCGGAGACGGCGGGGCTGTATATCCGCCGCGTCAAGGAAAGCCATGCCCTGTTCGGCGGGAGGCGGGTTAAATGAACTATCGGGATAACCATCTGTTTTGGGGTTCCGCCTCGCCCCTGTCCACCCTTACCGGGGCGGGACTGCTCATACTCGCCTCCTCCAGGACCGCCTTTGCCCTGGTAACCGCAGGCGCCCTTCTTTGGACCTATGCCTTAACCGTGATGGCGGCGCGTCTTACCGGGCCGGTTTTGCCGCAAAAGGGCAAAGACATGATAATCATCTGTTTGTCCAGCGTATTGGGGAGTTTTTATCTGCTCTTTTTGTTTTTAACAAACCCCTTTTTGGCCCTGGAGATGTCCCTGATAGTCTCCCTGGTTCCGGTATGCTGTTTTGCCGCAAATCTGGTTAAGCGGGCGGCGGATCTTGAGCCGGAAGACGCCCTATGGCGGGCGCTTGCGGAAGCGCTTGTTTTCGGGGGTCTCATCTTCGCGGTCTCGCTGATCCGTGAACCCCTGGGATTCGGCTCCCTCTCCCTGCCCGGCGGAAACCGGGGGATAATTGAGCTGTTCCGTGCCGGAAACGGAGTCCTTTTCCCGGTACGGATATTTGGCAGCTCCGCCGGCGCCCTCTTGCTCCTGGGCTATGGGGCCGCCCTGTTCCACCATTACAGGAAAGCCGCGGCGGAAACGCCGGACGGGGTAAAATCACCGGCGGGACCGTCCGCGAAGATCGTTGCCGAACCGCCGGTGAAGTCCGCCAAAAAGCCGCCGGTGTCTTCGGCTATTACCGCAGAACGTCAGGCGAAAGCCAATAGGGAAGGCTCCGCGCCGTTCTCCGCCGGTCAGTCCGCGAAGTTTTCCGGGGAACCGCTTGGGGACCCCCTCCCCGGACCGCCGGGGAAGCCCGCCGGGGAACTTCCGGCAAGGCAGCCGCCCCTATCGAAGCAGGAGAAAGATAGATGAGCGCTTTTGTGGCCCTGGCGGTCTTTTCCAGCCTTTCCCTCAACCTCATGATCCAGCTGGGTATAGGTATCGATGATTTTGGACGCGAACCGGAACGGTCTACCCGGTTTATCTTCTTTCAATGGGCGGCCCTGTTCTGTTCTGTTCTGGTACTCTGGTGTCTTTTTGCCTATGTCTTAAGCCCCCTATCCCTAGGCTTCCTGGAGTATTTTGCGCTCTTTCCCCTCACGGCGTGGGCGGGCAAGGGAATTGCGGCGTTGTTTCGCCGCTTATTTCCAGGGGAAGCTCCATTAGAACAAGCTCCATTGGAACAAGTTCCATTAGAACAAGTTCCATTAGAACAAGCTCCATTGGAACAGGTTCCTGCCGGGGCGATGGGGTCCAGACTTTTCTCGATTATGAGCGCCCATAACGGTCTGACCCTGACCGCGCTGGTCCTCTCCCTTCGTTTGGCCGGATCCTTTAGCGCGGCGCTGGCCCTCTCCCTGGGCTTTTCCCTGGGGGGCCTCCTTTCGGTTTTCAGTCTCCGGGCCATTATCAGGAGAGCTTCCCTGGAGGCGGTTCCCAAAACGCTGCGGGGCATACCGCTCCTGCTCATTTCCATGAGCCTCATGGCCCTGATTTTTTCCGCCCTGTCGGTAGTTTTTTTACAGGTCTTGGGAGGGTTTTAACCGGAAATGCCCTGCCGTATCTTCCTCATCTGCTTTTCAGAATAAAAAAAGTAGGCTAGAATAAAACAAGGATGGACACCCCACTGAATTTGATCATCGGCTCTCATAATCATGTCCCCCGCGGCGCCGGGGATGATGAGTTTGAACATATCTACACCGGTAAACTCAAACCCTTTATCGTTGCCCTCAACACGTACCCCAAAATTCAGGCCGTCCTCCATTATTCGGGGGTGCTGCTCCACTGGATAGAAAAGGCCCATCCCGAATGTTTCATGCTCTTGGGGGATCTGGTTTCCCGCAAACAGGTTGAATTACTGGGAGGCGGCTTCCATGAACCCATGATGCCCCTGATTTCCCAGCCGGACAAAATAGGCCAGATTGAAATGCTCACCACCTATATCAGGAAGCAGTTCGGCAAGCGTCCCCAGGGCTGCTGGCTCCCCGCGCTGGCCTGGGATCAAACGATGATAGGGGCGCTGAATACCTGCGGTATGGGCTATACCTTCCTCCGGGAGGAGCAGTTCATCCAGGCCGGGCTGTCCGGCGAAGACCGTTACGCCCCCTGTATTACCGAGGAACAGGGAAAACTCATCACGGTCTTTCCGCTTGCCTCTGCCATTCTTGAAGATTTTAAGCGTGATTCGCCATTCGGCGCACTGGAAAAGCAGTCCCAGGAGCTTCCCGCCGGAAGTGAACGGACCATTTCGATCTTTCCCGACCGCTTGTTCAGCTCAGGCGGCGATGCTCCTGCCGCCGAGGGGGCAATCAATCAATTTTTTGAAGACCTTTCCCGGTGCGAAGCGTTCGCGTCCTTTACCACCCCCTCCAAAATCCTCAAAACCCGGCGCTTCCTTAAAAAAGCCTATTTCCGCGCTTCTGCGGAAGATGAGGCCGGCGGTGATGGTTCTCCGGCGATTTGCGAGGGCCAGCCCCGGCGTTTCCTCATCACCTATCCCGAAGCAAACGGTATCTATTCCAAGATGATGTTCACCCATCTGCTCATCAACCAGCTGCGGGGGGACAAGTCCCGGAAGCGGACCGCGCAGGAGGAACTCTGGAAAGCCCAGGGCCGCGATGCCTTTTGCCGTACCGAAAGCGGGGGAATCTACCGGCACACCATACGGAACGCAGCCTACCGGGCCTTGCTGGAAGCGGAAAAGACCACCCGGAAAAAGGGGGTCTTTATCCCCTCCCTGATGACCCTCGACTTTGACCTGGACGGGGAAGACGAATATCTTTTCCAGGACGATCACATCAACTGTTATGTTACGGGCCGTGGGGCAAGCGTTTTTGAGTTTGATTTCCTCCCCCGCACCTGGAATTACCTGGATACCCTGGCCCCACGGGGGGAGACCGGGCCAACCGCCGCCGCCAAGCGCCGGACTTCCTTTGCCGATATGCTCTCCCCCCCGGATATCCCCCTTGAGGCCCTGGCGGGTCTTTCCGGCGTCCCTTCCGGTGTCCGCTTCTGCGGCGGCGAAACCTGGGAAGTGCAGGACCTGGACAAGGCCCATGAAAAGGCGGTTTTCGCTCTTGCCGCAAAAACCGCCTGTCCCTTCGCCGCTATCGGGATACTGAAAACCTATCACCTGAAAAAAGATGCCCTGCGGGTCCGGTATACCCTGACCAACCGGGGTGATACGCCCGCCCTGTTTAACTTTATCCCCCGGCTGGACCTGAGCTTCCCCGGTGAGGGGGAACAGTTTCAGCGGGTGTTTAAAATTACCGGAGCCGGCAAGGAGCCGCTTGGCGAAGGGGAGACGGCGCCGGATGCCGAGGGTATCGAATTTCAGGATTTGAAGAATGAGGTGATTATCACCCTCAGTTCCGACCGGGGCTTTGACGCCCGGCTCCTCCAGGTCACCGCCCCCTGTCTGGTCTACGGCAGCGAGCAGCGGCTCTATCAGTCAACCTGCGTACTGCCGGCCCGGAAAATCAACCTGGACGCGGAAGGCTCCTTTACGGCTGAGTATACCCTCAAGCTGGCGTATTAGCGGCCAGGCAGCAATTCCAAATTCAAAAAGAATAATAACCACGAACAGCATTAAACTGAGCCAGTTCCAAAATGAAAAACTGAAGAAGATAAACCACAGAGGACACGTCAGACCTTTGGTCTGACGTGTCCTCTGTGGTTGAAATTCTTAATTTTGGAACCGGCTCAACCGTCCGTGTTGTCCGTGTGGTTCGTGGTTAAATTTCCTGGCTCTCTTAGTAACTCAGCCGGAATCCGATTGATGGTACTGGAATTGGGAGCTGGAAGGTTACTTCCCCATCCGCTATTTTCTGGGCATATTCCTCTAAACTATCATATTCAAAAAGCGACCAGATATTTTCTACGGCCGCGTAAAATTCCCCAAGGGTTTTTCTGCCCCTGCTATGCCACCGCCACAGGAATTTCAGGTCCAGGGTAATTTCCCGGTCTCCCCGGTCTGCGCCAATATCAATGGGCGCGCCGGACACGTAACCCGCATGCACGGTCACGGTAGTTTTTGGGGTAATGTTGATATTCCCGATAACGTTGAGATTGTGGAAGCGGTGGAATTCAGGATAATACCACGCCGTTCTGACCCTTCCCGGCCCATACGAAGGATCCCGGTACTGCACCCAGTTAAATGAATAGGTCAACCAGCCGTCAAAAAACCGGCCGCTTGATTTTTGCAGCATAAGTTCAATCCCGAAACTTCGTCCCTCGCCATCAAAAAAATACTGATACTCATCGTCCTGGAGTTTTTTTGTGTACCGCCGGTCAAAAATATATTTGTAGTAAAACTCAAGGGTTCCACGGTACTGCTCCATAAAATCTATAGTTAATCCGGTAATGCTGGTCCAGGATTTGATCATTTTCAAATCGTAATCATGAACAGGGCTATCCTCATTGATACGTATAAAATCATCCGTACCATTGTGAGGTATTCCGGCAAAAAGACCGGTGCCGGCCGTTACGGAGAGTGTATCAACCGGGCCGCTATCTTTCAGGATGGTGTAATCAGCATTGAGCCGGGGACTAAACACCGGCATCGTCTGAGTCGTAAAATTGTTGCCGGTGCCGTAAAGATGATCGAGCCGGAGTCCAAGTTCACCGCCAAGATTCTGCTCAGGGTTGTTATATTCCAACGCAGCCCATGTTGACAGAAAAGATGTGCGGTTGGATATGCTAGAGTCAATCCAGTAGTATTTGTTGTAAGTGCTATGATTGAGAGACTGTGTATAATGGGAATAGCGTTCTTCCGTGCCAAAAATCGCGATTAATTTGTTTCCAATATCCCAATCAAAATCAATGCGCGCTTGATACGTACCCGTTTTTTCGTCAAGCATATCACGATATTCTATTTCATAGTTCCCTTCAAATTGATCCCGGGAAAACCCTGCGCCGAGTCTGCCGCGAAAAATCATGTTTGGCGCGGGATTCCATAGGGCGCCGGTTGTGATAAAGCCCTGACTGAAAGAAAAATTGAAGACATCGCCGGAAAAATCGGTGCCCACACCATCAAGTCCGGCAAACCCGGAAAGATTCAATTCCAGATCGTTGTTGAACCGGTAATTTCCGGAAACCATACTGTTTAATAAATACGGAGCGATCGAGAAGAAATCAACCCGGTCGGTAACCAATTTTGCCGCACTCACCACCGGCTGCAAGGTTACGCCATTTCCGGCAGCCTGAATCCCGCCTTTCCCATTAAATGGTATCGAAAGCCGGGCCTTTAAACTTGACGTAGAAAACCCGGCCTCCAGTTCCGCGTTGTTTGGATCCGGTTTTTTCGACGCAACTTCCAACAAGCCGGAAATCGAATGTCCATATCGTGCCGAAAACACCCCGTGCGAAAGTTTTGCGCTGTCCACCATTCCCGGATCAAAAATAGACAAAACCCCGTCCCAATGGTAGGGATTTTCCACATAAAACCCGTCAAAAACGGCGGTTAAATCACCCGGTTCGCCGCCCCGGATTGAAGGTTTTACATCGAACATTCCGGTATAGCCGACCCCGGGGAGGAGTTTTACCGCCGACATAACATCTTCAAAAATACCTATCTCCGCAGCCCGCCGGAGCCGCTCCCCGGCGAGGGCAGCGCTTCTTCCGGTCTGCCCGGACACGGCGCCGTTTGGAGCCTGAGCTTCAACTATGAGTTCAGCGTTCTCCAGAATATCCTCTAACAGTAATGATACAGAAAAATGATCTTCTGCAACCGTAATGACAAGCCGGGCGATTTTATACCCCGGATAGGTGATCCGCAAAACCACCGCCCGATCATCCGGCGCAATAACAACCGCGCTTCCCGCTTCGTCACACGTATACTGCCGGGCCTCCGGCGAATGAATCACCGCCCCTTCCAGCGGAATCCCCAGCCCCGCGTCGTGCACCGTAACGGTCACTTCCCGCGCAAAAAGCTGCCCCGAAGCGCCGGCAAGCAGGAGCATAAACAGGTATAGCCGCCGCAGTGGTTGCGATATCCGGGTATCAGCTTTACGCATGGTTACCAATCATACCCCAAAGTGGGCAATGAATACAGTCTGGGGCGCAGCAATGCTCAATTTGCATTAACGGCATATACGGGCGGTGCGGCGGGCAGCCCCCCGCCCGAGCCAAGGATGACAACAACTGTGCTCGAACCAGGCGCGTTTGCGCTTTTTAAGATTGGCGTTACTGGCTAAGACGCTTTAGGCGTTTTTGTTGGTTGTCAGCAGACCAGTAGGTCTGATGTCTCGGGGAGGGTCCGCCCGCCGCACCGCCCACCGTTGTAGGGTATATGAATTACCTGCTTTAAGATGGGGAAGATACGGGTGGGGCATTTCTGGTGGTTCCTGCAAATACAGGCAATTCAATGGCCGTGCTATTGACCTCCCCTTCCCCCCGGCTATAGACTTTCGCGGTAGAGGTGCGTTTGGACGATAGTATTACCATTGTATTGGACAGCCGGGATGTCTTGTCCGGGGTGTGCGGCGCGAATGACGGCAATCTCAGAGTGCTGGAAGGTTCCCTGGGGGGGCGTATCGCCGCAAGGGGCAATGAAATACGGTTTGAGGGAGCGGGGGACGCGGGTGTCCGGCGTTTCAAAACCATGATAGACAGCCTTATCGCTGCGGTTAAGGAGGGCGAAAGCCCTTCCCCCGAATATGTCCGGGCTCTTACCCGCCAGAGTTCAGGCTGGACGAGTGAGAAACCCGCCGCCGGTCCGGTTGACCCCATGCGGGAGGCCCTCATCCACATTCCTCAGGGGTTCAAGAATGTTTTTCCCCGCGGACAGAATCAGGCGGCGTATATCAAGGGGATGCGGACCTACGACATCTGCTTCTGCGTGGGGCCGGCGGGAACCGGCAAGACCTATCTCGCCATCGCGGAAGCCCTCAACCTCGTGCTTTCCCGGAAGATCCGCAAGCTGGTACTGACCCGCCCGGTAGTGGAAGCCGGGGAAAGCCTGGGCTTCCTGCCGGGGGACCTGGCCCAGAAAATCAGCCCGTACCTCAGGCCCCTCTACGACGCTATGGAAGCCCTTATCCCCTATGAGATGATCCGCCGTATGGAAGACGACCGGGTTATCGAGATAGCCCCGCTGGCCTATATGCGGGGCCGGAGCCTCAACGACGCGATGATCATCCTGGACGAGGCCCAAAATACCACCAAAGAACAGATGAAGATGTTCCTTACCCGGATAGGGGAGGGTGCCAGAGTGGTGATTACCGGGGACACCACCCAGATTGACCTCCCCAAACGGGTCGATTCGGGCCTGCTCCACGCCATTTCCATCCTTTCAGGCGTTGAAGGTCTGTACTTTGCCTACCTCAACACCGCCGATGTGGTCCGCCACCCCCTAATCAAGAAAATTATTCAGGCGTACGAGGATGGGACGAATAATGAAAAAAAATGACGCGGGCATCTTTGATGCGGGTATCTTAGGCGATGCCTTTTTTAATACCCTCATCCCGGAAAAACCCCGGCTGGGCCCGGTTCTGGTCACGGCGGCGGCGTTTGTGGTGTGCGTGGCGGTGATTATCGGCGGACGGGGGTATGTCCAGTTCGGCAAGGATGATTTACAGGAATTTGAGATCGGCAAGGTGGCCGACCGGGATGTTACGGCGGAAAAGCGGGTTTCCTATATTGACGAGGAGGCCACCCGGCAAAAGTTTGCGGAGCAGGAAAAGCTGGTTCCGGCGGTGTTTTCCTATTCCGTCCAGATAAGCGCCTCGATCCGGGACGCGTACGCCCGGTTTGTCACGGTATCGGAACGGCTTTTTACCGAAGCGGAGACCGCCGCCGCCTTTGCCGCCGCCATGGACGCCGAATTCCCCGGTTTTTTCTCCACTGCAACCCTGAACGCCCTGTACCGCGCCTCCAACCGCTCGGCCTTTCTTGAAAACGGCGCCGATATTCTGGACTATCTCCTGGAAACCGGGATATTTGAGCTTCCTCCCAAGGCGCTTGAGCCTTTTAACCCCGGTACGGCGGAGCTGCGCCACAATGACGGCCCCCGCATAGAACGGGAAGAGATACACTACGACCGGATCATCACCATGAACCGTATCGGCGAAGCCATAGACCGGTATCCCGGCGCCAGTTCCTTTCCCCCCGCGTTCAGCGGCCTTGCCGCCCCGCTGGTGCTGCCCTTTGTCACCGAAAACGTCTTTTTCTCCCCCGCGGATACCCAGCAGCGGATCACCGAAATCCGCGGCAAGACGGAGAACGTGGTAAAGTATATCGAGCCGGGGAGAAAGGTAGTCCGCAAAGGCTTTGTGATTACCAAAGAGGATATGCTTGAGCTTGCGGCCATACGGTCCTCCACCCGCGACAAGGACCCCAGGGGAATCATCGGGCAGGTGCTGGTGATGCTCCTCCTGTACGGGCTTTTGGGCTTTCTTTTGGGAAAGCGGACCCTGGGCCGGCTTCTGAAACCTTCGGAGGTGTATCTCATAAGCAGCCTTACCGTGGGCTACCTGATTGCGGCGGTGGGCTGCCGGGGGCTTACCCTGGCGGAGGGGTTTCAGGCGGCGCTTTTCCTGCCTACAGCGCTCGTGGTCATGCTTCCGGCCATATTGATTGGACCGCGGGCGGCCTTTGCCATCGCCCTGACCCTGCCCCTGGCGGCCTTTCTTGCCGGGGCGCTGGATACGGCCTCTTACATTTTTGCCACTACCTCCGCGGCGGCGGCGGCCTATACCCTTAGGGGCGCGTCCCGGCGTATTGATCTGCTCAAGGCGGGGCTGGTTATCGGCCTGGTCAACGGTGTTGCCGCCGCGGCGGTCCTCCTGATGCACCGGGAATCCATCGGTTTATATCCATTTGTGTTATTCTGCGCCGTGCTTAACGGCCTTGCTTCGGGTATGCTGGTGCTGGGCTTCCTTCCCATGCTGGAACATGCCCTCAATTCGGTTACCACCTTCAGGCTCATCGAACTTTCGGATCTGAATTCTCCCATATTAAAGCGCCTTTTTTCGGCGGCGCCGGGAACCTACAGCCATTCCCTCATGGTGGCGAATCTGGCGGAAAACGCCTGTCAGGAAATCGGCGCAAATCCGCTTCTGGCCAGAGTGGGGGCCTATTATCACGATATAGGAAAGATGGAACAGCCCGATTACTTTGTAGAGAATCAAACCCTTTATAACCGGCACTCCGACATTAACCCCCGGCTGTCCGCCACGGTGATCCGCAGTCACGTCAAACTGGGGGTGGAAAAAGCCCGGAGCCTTGGGCTCCCCAAAGAAGTCGTCGACATTATCGCCGAACATCACGGCAATTCGGTGATAAGCTGGTTCTACCACGAGGCGCTGAAAAAGGAGGCCCGGGACGTACAAAGCAAGTCTGCCGTTGACATGGAAGACTTTACCTATCCCGGCACTCCCCCCCGGTCACGGGAATCGGCGGTGGTTATGCTGGCGGATGTAACCGAAGCGGCCTCCCGGACCCTCAAGAAGCCTACCGCATCCCGGCTTGAAAAATTCATCCAGGAACTGATCATGAGTAAATTCGAACACGGCCAGCTTGCGGAATCCGAACTGACCTTCCGGGACCTGGAAACGATCAAAAAATCCTTTGTCCGGGTGCTGACCGGCTACTATCACACCCGTATCGAGTACCCCAAGGCCGCCAAAGAGGGCGCCGCGAAGGAAGCCGCTTCCCCCAAAGAAGCCGAAGCGGGAAGGGAAGGCGGTGCGCTTCCCGCAGCCGGCCCGGCCCCCAACAGTGGAGACGCCGAATGAACCGTGTTGCCATAAACGCCTGCGAGGTCCCCTTACCCCTCTGGGTAGGGGCGCTCAATGAGTATAGTCTTAAGGTATTGGCCGTTTTACAAAAAGAAAACTGGGACCTTTCGATCCTCCTCTGTAACGACGTCTATATCCGGCGTCTGAACGCCCAATACCGGGACAAAGACGAAGCCACCGATGTGCTTTCCTTCAACCTGGGGGAAACCGTTACCGGGGAAGGAGGGGAACGCCGGTATCTGCCGGGGGACATCGTGATTTCGCTGGAAACGCTGGGGGAAAACGCCCGGTATTTTGGGGTACGCGAGGATGAAGAGTTGCGCCGTCTTGTAATTCATGGCATTCTACACTTGGACGGCATGGACCATGAAACAAATGAGCGCGGGGAGCCCATGCTGTGTCTCCAGGAAACGGTTTTGGCCGCGTTATCCGGGGACAGCATTCTTTCGGAGAGGACAACGCCGAAACAAAAGCGGGAACGGGTATGAGCGTGGGAGAGTTGATGAAATCCTTTTTTAAAAAGGGTGAGATGAAAAAAAAGACCTACGAGTCCCTTGAATCGGATCAACAGGAGATGATCCGGGGTGTCCTTGAACTGCCGGACACCACGGTCAAGGAGATTATGGTCCCCCGGATCGACACGGTGTTCATCGCGGTGGACGCGCCACTGGATGAACTCCTCCATACTATCTCCGAAAGCGGCCATTCCCGGTTCCCGGTGTACGAGGACACCATCGACAATGTGATAGGGGTCCTCTACGTCAAGGATGTACTCAAGGCGCTGGTCAAATCGGAATCGGAGCAAATTCAGTCGAAACAAGTTTCATCGAAACAAGTTTCGTCGAAACAAGTTTCGTCGAAACAAGTTTCGATAGATCTCGATATTCGAAGCCTCCTGCGAAAGCCCTTTTTTATCCCCCTCTCCAAGCATATCGATGAACTCCTCCGGGAACTCCGCCGCCGCCGGGTCCATATCGCGGTGGTGGTAGACGAATACGGCGGGGTTTCGGGGATCATCTGTATGGAAGACATCATCGAAGAAATCATCGGGGACATTCAGGATGAATTCGACAATGAGCAGGAGGATATTCTCAAGCTGGGGGAAGATTCCTGGCTCTGCGATGCACGGGTGAATCTGGAAGACCTCGCCGAAGAAATCGGCGTTGAACTCCCGGTAGCGGATTTTGACACGCTGGGAGGCTTTGTTTTTGACCTTCTGGGGAAAATCCCGGTAAAATTTGAAAAGGCCGTGTACGGGGATATGGATTTTATCATTCAGGACATGGAGGGTCACAAGATCAACACCGTCAAGATCATCATCAAGCGGGATCAGACGTCATGACCATGTTTCATCGGAAATTTCCACAGAAATTTCTGCGGAAATTTCTGACGGTACTCCCGGTTTTGGGGGCAGCAGCCATTTTTTTGATGGTACTCTCCCCCGCCGTGGAAGCCCAAACCGCAAGCGCGGAGGCCCGGTACAACCGGGGCCGGGAATTGATGGTCCGGGAGGACTGGTATGCCGCCGCCGAATCGTTTCTTGAATGCCTTAAACTGAACGCCGCCCACGCCGAAGGAACCGCTGCCCTGGCGGAGTGTTACTACGAACTGGGGGAGTTTGACCAGGCCCTGGTTTGGGTACGTAAGGCCCGGTCCCTGTCCCGCTCCAATATGGCGCTGGCCAACCTGGAAGCGTTCACCCTCATCGCTCTGGGCCAGCTTGACGCGTCCTCCGCCGTTATCACCGAGGTGCTTAGACGGGAACCCTACAATAAAGAAGCGCTCTTCGCCGCCGCAGAGCTTGATGTCGCCAAGGGCCATACCGGGGACGCCCTGAAAACCTACCGGGAAGTGGTCCGCCGCTTCCCCGACGACCGGCGGGTGCTGGTTTCTCTGGCATTGGTACTGGGCGTTTTGGGGGATACTGCGGGCGCCCGGTCCTCTATCGAACGGGCCTTGATCCTCCACAGCGGCGACTACCGGGTCTATTATTATGCCGCCTACCTGGACTCCCAGGCGGAAAGTCTGCCCCAGGCCATCGCGTATGCCGAAGAAGCCCTGTCGCTGCGCCCCGGTTACGCCCCGGCCCGGTCCCTGTTGGCATCCCTGCGCTACCGTGCCGGGCAGTACGAGGAAGCGGCCCGGCTCGCCGATGAGGCCATTGCCACCGACCGGAATGACACCGGCGCCTGGTACCTCAAAGCTATGGCCTATTCCCGCCTTGGCCGGTCGGCGGAAGCGATACGGATACTTTCCACCGCTACGACTATCGGGCCCGTCGGGGGCGGTGATGATGAATTTGTCCGCACCGCGTTGGAAGACCTCCTCATCAATACAACCAAAGTGGAAGACCCTGGCCGGGAGCGGTGGGCCGGCTGGCATTTCAGCCGGGCACGGGAGTACCGTTCCCGAAACCTTGGAGAACAGGCCCTGTTTGAGTACCGCCGGGGACTGGTCCTCAACCCCTATGCGGCGGAAAGGCGGGATTACGCGGAACTGCTCCGTATCCGGGGCTATCCCTCCCGGTATCTGGAGGAACTCAAGTTCATGAAGGACCTGGGGCTGGACAAGTTTTCCCAAAATGAGGTCCGGGCCATTAACGATGCCATAGAAGCCTACGATTCCCTGTTAACCGGCGCCCTTGTCCGGCGCTGGTCCGTGGAAGACGCGGAACTTGCCCGGCGGCACTGGAAGGTTGCGGTCTTTTCGGTGGCCGCCCAATCCGCCTTTTACCACGCCGATGCCGGGAAGGTTGCCTCCTCCTACATCAGGGACCTCCTCGTTCATGACCGGAACATCACCGCCATGAATCTGCCGGTGGAGCAATCCTCTTTTTCCCAGGCTTTCCGTACCGCCCGCGAAGCCGGGGCGGACTATTTCCTCGTGCTCACCCTTTCCGAAAACGAGCGTGACCTTTCGGTAAAGGGGGAGCTTTTTGTGGGCCGCACCGGAACGCCGGCGGGAACCTTCTATACCTACCGTACCGGCGCGGACCGCCTCAGGAACGCCTCACGGGGTATGGTGGAACAGCTCGCCGCAGCGCTGCCCTTCCGGGGTGAACTGCTGCGCCGCCGCGCTCAGGCGGGCCTTATCGACAAGGGCAAGGCCGATGGGGTTACCGTTGGCGCTGTCTACGAGGTAGTCAAGAAGGGCCGCCCGGCGATCCGTAACGAAGGTATAGCTCTGGAATATGTTCCCGGCGATGTGGCAGGTACCCTGGTCATCGACCGGGTGGATGAAGAAGTCAGTTCCGGTGTTTTAACCCGCAACGGTTTCTTTGACCGTATCGAAACCGGGGACGAGATTATTTTACAAAAAGAAAAAACCGAAATCCCCGTCCCGGCAGAACAGACCGCCAACCCGGAACTGCGAACCTTGCTGCGGACATTGCGGTAACAATCACTATCTTCCCGAAGAGCGCGGTCATCAAAGTGCCGAGGGATCGGAACGGGACATTCGAGCCGCAAATAATACCCAAGTATGAAAAACGTGTGCCGCTTTTCAACGACCAAATTATTTCGATGTATGGCTTTGGGATGAGCGACCGCGCCATTAAGGCGCACCTGGAACTTGAACGGTGGGTCAAGGCTTATTAACGGTTAAACGTTACGGAGATAGTTCAACCATTTACAGTGCCAGGGCCTCCACCACATCGCCGTGGGCGCCGACAAGCTCCTGTTTGAGCGGGTTGACGATAAGGTCCAAGCAGCGGCAGACCCTGTCCCAAACAAAAAGCGGCCCCCGGTTAGAAGACGTAACTTTTCACAATTTTTTGCAAATTTTTCCCCTAGCGATTGAAGCAAACTACAGGACATTGTCATATATATGGGTAAGGAGGTTATCTCATGGATAACGAATTCATCCCCCCAACATTCGATTATATCGTCAAGGGTGTCTTCGGTAGTCAGGACGATATCGGGAACACTATCGGTTTACTCACGCCTATTCTGGGCATAGACCCTACGGAGTACGCCGGAGTGTTCATCACCGACCCCTTTCTCAACCAGGACTCCCCGGAAGGCAAAAAAAGTATCCTCGATATCAAGCTCATCTTCCCTTCCGGCAAAACCATCCAGGTTGAGGTCCAGGTCCGCGACCTCAAAAACATGGCCCAGCGGGTCCTCTATGATCAAGCCAAGATGATCACCGACCAAATGCAAAAAGGCGATGATTACCAAAAGATACAGCCCATCATCAGTGTCCTGATCCTCGATCACACGATGTTCCCCGACGAGCCGGATTACCTGAACACCTACGAGTTTTGCAACATTAAAAGTCACCGGCCCTTTACGGATATTCAAAAGGTGATTACACTTGAGTTACCCAAGCTGCCAAAAACCGACGATGGATGCCCGGTCTGGCCCTGGGGGAAATTTTTTACCTGCAAATCGGAGGAAGAAATGGAAACGTTAACCGCCGTACACCCCGAAGTCCGCCCCTCGGTAGCCAGATACGAACAACTGGCCCAAACCGACTATATGCGCGACCTTTACCGCTACGAACAAAAGAAACGCCTGGACGCAAAGGCCCGTGAGGATTTTGTCCGGGATGAAGGGTTGGACGAAGGTCTGAAAAAAGGCGAAGCGATTGGGTATAACCGGGCTATGGAAACCCTTGCGCGGAAAATGAAACAGCGGGGCACGCCGTTGGAGCAGATATCCGGGGATACCGGCCTTTCGCTCGAAGAAGTTGGACGGTTGTAATCCCACTTAATGTCCGACAGGCTTTATTTTCTCGTTCATTTACGAACCATCAGGCCGTTCAGACCTACGGTCTGCGGTCTGAACGGTCTGCGGCTCAACGCAAAGCCCTTATACGGGCTGACAAAACGCCATTCCCAGCCAAAACATTATTGTTCCAACAAAAAAAAGTCCAACCATTCACTTGCGCAGGCAAGCGGATGGTTGGACAGGCAAGCCACTTAACGGTTAAACGTTACGGGGTCCCGGTGTAGGCGATGATTACATCGTGAATGTTTCCGGGGTGGCCTCCGCTGCTTCCCAACGCAATTGTTACCTTGTCGGTTCCGGTGTAGGTATAGGTAAGCATTTTAGCGCTCGCCGCGTCATTAGCACCAGCCGAGGCAGGCCCATCGATCCATGCGCCGTAGTCTGCGTCTGTTGAGGTTTTTATCTTTATAGACGGATACCTGCTGGCAGTATTATTGGAACCATAGTTCAATGTAAGGGTGAAGGGACCCTGCACCTCATCTATTCTGGCAAATATTGCAGGAAGACCAGTAGTAGGAGCGCCATTGGGTTTAAGGGCTCCAACAGAGAAACCGGAATCTGCCGGAGCGGCCTGCCCTACTTGAATCCTTATCCCTGGTGTCCTGAAATCTGCTCCGGTCAATGTCATACCCTGTCCATAGTTATATTCCTGTGCATTATCTATATTATCAGTCCAACCCGCCGGGAGCGTCTGGAAATTCCATGAACGGTTGTTTGGTATCACTTCAGCCACATTGGTAACCGTAACAACAAAACCGGTCGATTTTTTGGTCGCATCGGCAACCGAAGTGGCATACACGGTAACGGTACCCACACCAACCCCGGTTACTGCCCCGGTATCGGCATTAATAGTCGCCACTGCGGCATTGGCAGGCTCTATGCTCCAGGTAACATCCTGAATGGCGTCAGCGGGAGTCACCGTAGCGGCCATTCCCAATGATGCGCCGGCATTGACCGTGTTCGCGGTTACCGCGTTGGTAATGGTAACGCTTTGGGGAACAGGAATCGGGGTAGCCGTTGCGGTGGGGGACTGGTAAACCACATCGTCTCCCTGTTTGATCACGATGCTGGAAATTTCAACGTCCACACCGGAGATCATAATGCCAAGGAACAGGGGTTTATCCCCGGCAAGTTCTTCATGTATTTCCGTTGTAGGGCTGCTGTTGGCGCCCCGGTTTATACCAGCGCCATCTGCCGGGTAGGGCGCATGAGACGGGTCTCCTGCCAGAGCATCATCCTTGACATTCATATTGTAGACCGCATCGGTACGGCTGACGATAAACTGGTATTCCTTGTCCGTCCGGTCGGTAAACTGGGTTGATCCCGTAGCGGTGTTATCGGCAGTGCCGGTGGATGTCCCACGGGTCGCGTAGACACTCCGCCGTCCATTGGTAGAGGTATTGATTCCCGCCAGGTGAATTATGTTGGCTGTGACGGCGGGGGTAACCTGGGTGTCAACGGTGGGATCGCTGAAAGCGCCCACGAAGAAGCCGTTATCGGTACCCGCAGCGGCGGTTAGGGATGTTATTTTAACCCGTGCGCTGATGGTAAAGGGCGGTAACAGGGGCTTGGTAAGGTATACGAAGGTATTTCCATTAACCTGTTGGGTAGTCGTTCCCCAGCCTGATGTCGTGGTCTTGTTGCTGATCACGAGGCGGCCATCGGCGTTAAAGTCGGAAGCAGATACCGTAGCCTTGGGCGCCGTGGAACCTTCGACCGCATTAGCCATGTTGAATATCCGCAAGTCGGCGGGAATATTATTGGGGTCTATCTCAATCTTTACGTTGAATGTAGAAGTCGCCGGATTTCCGTCGGCTTTTTTACCGTTGGTGGTAACGGTGATTGCCGTTGTACCTTCGGCAACGCCGCTTACCACACCGTCCGCAACCGTGGCAATGGCTGTGTTGGCAGAAGCCCAGGTAACGGTGATGTCGCCTGCGTTGGCGGGTACAACCGTAGCAAGATAGGTAACCGGGGTACCCACATAGATAAGCTCCGGAACCGCAGCATTTACCGCTCCGCTGCCGGGTGCCGAAACGGTAACCCTGGTAACCGGCGTACCGCTTTCGGCCTCAGGATCATCCTCGGGGGTCGTACACGCGGTGAACAACAGCGCAAACGCCATGACTATGGCCGCTATTCCATACATCTTTTTCATATTTTGCTCCTTAAAATTATCGAGGCTGCCTTTTCTTTTTGGTCAGCCCCATTATTTTTTCCGGCGTCTACGCGCCGGTTGAAACCTAATAAATTTGTTCGGAAACTTCAGTTTCCGAACAAATTCCGCTAAAAAACGCAGTTTTGTCAGACCTTCGGTCTGCAGGCTTTAGCCTGAAAAACTGCAAGACTGTGAGACAACCAACCGGGTTGTCGAACAAGTCTAATTAACCGTGAGTTCCAGGCTCCAGTCGGCCAGCGTCTCCAGAACACTCAGGGGCGGCAGGTCGGGGTCACGGGAATTCATCAGTATCACTGCCGTACCCGCACCGGGCGGATTCAGCTTTACCCGGTTACTGCCCGCAACCGGAACAATCATGCTGTTGGGATCACTTAACGCGCTTCCACTCCAGCTAATAACCTTCCATTCCACCGTTGTATTATCCGCCCAGATTGGCTCAAAGACCGGCACGAGCTGCAGAGTAGACAGGCCGGCAAGGGTTGTGCTGTACACGCCGGTGGAAGGGCGGCTCGCATGAGCAGCGGGGGTAGTAACCGTGTTGTTTCCCGCCGGGCTTATCCCGATTTTTACGCCGTCCACCGGCACATAGGCGGGATGGGTATTGGGCATACGATACGTCGGGGGGTTTGATGGATTATCCAGCGACTGGGGGTTACCATCGGGGTCATCTTCCGGTCCAAGCCAGACGCAGAATTCGGAAAATTCAACCGATGTCCCCAGCAGGGCAAGGCCCGCGTAGAGTTTCTCCCCATAGCGGATAACATCTTCCAAATCATCGTTCTTTACCAGAACCGTGGAAATACTCGAAGTGGCGGTAGGGGCGGGGCTGTACAAGGCCCCGGTCTTGCTATTCCGCACGGTCAGTGTTACCCCTTCGGCGTCCCGCTTCATTTCCAAAATCACTTCGCTTTTCCAACTGCCCAGCCGGACGTTCATCCAGTCGGGGTTCCCTGACGACATATTGGAGCCGGTCCCCCACGCGCCGCTCTTGGTGCGATGGTAGGGCCGCACGCCGGGGCTGGGGGAGGAAAAATCGGCGGTGTCGTTGGTGCGGAATAGCATACCGGCGCCCCTGGTACCCGCGCCGAATTTTACATAGGCATTTCCATCGTAGTCTACGGCTTCCTCCGCGTTGTACATCCCAAAGTGATAGCCCTTGCTGGTGCTGGCGCCGGCATTGGCGGTTATCCTGATCCGCGCCCGCATCTTGAAATCCCCGGTAATGGGCTGATTAAAATACAGAAACACCGTATCGGTAAAACCGGCGGAATCCAGCTTGGAGGTTCCCATTAGCGGACCGTTGATAATGTACTTTCCCGCTTTCTGATCGTCGGGGAAGGTTTCCGGGTACCGGCCCAGGGTGCCGTTGGTGGGAACCGCAGGCTCAAAATCGTCAATGTCGCCGGGCATATGGTAGACCGCCAGAAAATCGTCTAATACTAATGCGTCGCCATTCGCGTCCACCCGGCCGTTACCATTATCGGATGACGGCAGAACCACATCATCAGGACTGTATTTGCCGTTGACCAGCAACGGGCTATCTCCGCAGCCTACCGGGACAAACAGTATTACTCCTGCGCAAAGCAGGGCCGCCAAACGCGCGTGTTGTTTTGTTTTCATCGTTCTCACCTTCCTTAATCCCAGAGCCCGGTCGCGCCGGGTATCGTACCAACGATATTCTTAAGCTGGGCAAATCCATTCAATACGTATTTACCTGTTGTCTGATTGACATTCAGGAATGTACCCTCGAAGCGCTCGGCAACATCCCCGCTCCAGGGCGCTTTGCCGTCGGCGGTAAAGGGAGGCGTAGCATTTACCACGTTCTCCGCCACGGTAAGCCTGCGACCCGATGTGTTCACCATTGCGCCCGCGCTTGAATCGTATTTGTAACCGCTCGCCGGGGAACGTATCTCAACGCGGTCGCTTGACGTGGGATACGGCGGGGCATACAGGGAAACTATCTGGGTTACCACGGCGTCAAGGCCGGTGCTGGTGGCGGAACCGGCGCCGTAGATGGCAAAGTTACCCGGCCGGGACGTGGCGTTTTCCTCGACGGTGCGTCCGTTATTGAAGGACGTACACTGGGTCAGCAATATGGCCGGGTCGGAGTTACTGGTAAAGCCGTCCGCGTCGTTGTTAAAGGAAAGGCAGTCGATAGCTGTGTGCAGTACCGGAAGCCCTTCCCCGCCCATCTTGAAGCCGTTACCCCCGGAATGGGTGGATTCTTCGGCAATGTGGGGTACGGCGATACCTTCATCGTTGACAATGGTACCGGTTTGCAGGAAACGGCCGTTGGAATAGGCGATACAGTGATCCAGCAGAACCGCCCCGATATTACCGGTTTCCTTTTTACTGAACAGGTCCCAGCCGTCATCGGCGTTGTGGTGGCCTATGCACCAGTAGAACACGTTGCCCTCGCCGGAGGTAAGTTTGCTGGCAAACCCGTCGGCATCCTCACGGGATTTATCCATATTGGAGAAGGATTCGCAGAACTCTATCCGGTTGTTTGAAGGCCACATATTCTTGGGTTCGGTGCTTGCCCCCGCAATCTGTATCCCCGTATCCCCGTTAAAATAGGCCTTTACCCAGCGAACTACGTTGTTACTGCCGCCTACATTGAGGCCCTTGGTCTTGTTGGGGGTTTGGGTAATGTGGAACCCTTCAACTTCCCAGTAATTGCCGTTGAGTTCAAATCCCTTAACATCCTTTTCGTTAAAGGGGTCGGTGGCAAAATTAAAGACCACCTTGTCCCGGGTTTCGGCTTCCATCCGTTTCTTTAGCGTCTCCGTACCGTCGTTATACCGGGGAATAATCACCGCCATGCGGGAATACACGCCGTTCTTCAGTTTGATGGTCTGGCCCGGCTGAATGTAGGCAATGGCGGTGTCGATGTCCAGGGGGCTTTCGTAGGTCCCCGCGTTACCGGGCCGACCGCTGTTGGCCGCCCATATTGTCCCGCCCTTCTCCCCATAGGTCTTGTAGTTTACCACAAAGATACTGCTAATAGCGTTGGTGTCGGCCACCGCATAGAGGGGTCCCTGAAAACTGCTCCAGTTGGGCTGTTCCTTTTCGGGGGTAAAAACCGCCCGAAAGGTGTTGTCCCCCGGAACCAGTGAATCCACCGGCACCTCGAAAAGGGAGAACGGAACGGCGCTGGCATTGGTCTTTTCCGTCTTCCATACCCCCCGCCGGGACTGGAGAACCGACCCGTTCAGGGTCAGGGAAAGAACCCCTTCCATATTGGAGCGGGCGTAAAAGGTATACGCCGAACCCGACGCGGCGGCGGTAGAGGTAACGGTGAAGGTTGGGGCAACCAGCGCCGGTATGGGATCAATCCGCGGGGCGCAGTCATCCACCGAGGCTTCCTCGTACTTCCAGTTCGTCATCGTTACCATAGCGTCCCGGCAGGCAAAGAACCCGACATAGTATTTGTCCTTGTTAATGGAAAACAGCAGATCCGGCTCCAAAAGTTCATATTCAAACGTTTCGCCCAGTATCACATCATCCCGCTTGACATTGGGCTTGACCCCCTTGGCAGCGGGCGGGGTGATACTGGCCTTAAAGCCGTTATTGGTCTTTTCCAGGTACAGGCTCCACTTGGTCCCCGCAGTGGGGAAATCGGTCCGGTCTGCGGTACTGGACCATTTGGAATAGTCGGGCAGTTCCCGCGGTACATAGTAGAATTTGGCCTTGGACGCGTCCGCAACGGTATCGGGGTTTTCAAGAGCGTCCCCCACCGGGTCGGTTACACCGGTACGCCAATACATCCTGACCCCCCGCTTTACCCCGCCTACCATGACCATGTTCCCCGAACCGCCGGGGGCATCGGGGCGCCCCACGCCGGTATAATAACCGCCGCTGGTGGCGTACCGGACCTCGTCCATACTGTAGCTGGGGTACTGAGGAACATAGTCCCGTGCCATGAGGCCGAAACCCTCCTGACCGTTCAGATCCGGTTTGCTATTGGAAAAGCCGAAGGTGTGGACCTCAAAATCGGCGCTCAGGCGGAAATTTTTGCCCTTGTCAACTTCTGTATAGAAGTACGTGATTCCGTCCTCGCTTCCGGCGATTTTCCCCGCATTATTGGAGGTGTTCACCGCTTTAAGCAGGACAGACCCATCGGGATTCACCGTAATCCCCATGCCCTGATTGCTATTCTGGCCCAAATCGCCGGCCGCACGGGCACTGGTGCCGAAGGACAGCCGGAACAGATTACCCCCCTGGGCGGAGTCGTAGAGCTCCACCGGGGCAAACCCGTTGGGGTTGGTTTCCTTATACCGGACAAGCGTGTCCCCGCCGGTAAATAATTGACAGGTACCCAGTAAAAGGATACCGGTTACCGAAAAAAAAGCCCGATAAGCTCTGCTTAAAAACCTCATAGTATCTCTCCCCACATTCATAATTACCCAGTTAAGGGGAAAAATACTGTCGATGTTTTTCACTTTTCCGGCTTTTTGGGCAAAATGACAGAATAATACAACAACCAAGCGGAATTTTTCCCCCGGCCGGTGGTTCAATAAGTAACAAGTTAACCTGAAAGGAGAGAACATCGATGATTAAACGGATATTGGCTCTGAGTTTACTATTAACTGCGGCGGCGGCCTTTGCCCAGGAAGAAAGCGCCTTTACGGTATCAGGCGACCTGACCACCATATACACCCTGGGAAACGCCTCCGAAGAGGATCAGGCGATTGGGAGCGGCAAGGGTAACGGCGCGTATGAGGAACAACGGAACGGTTTCTATACGAACGCCAATATCTACCTATCCTTCCACCCGGTGGAGTTTATCGAAGGCTACGCAAAACTGGCCTCAACCAACCGGCCCGGTTCGCTCTATCTGCCCTTACAGCTTGAATACTACGGGCAGTCGGATTTTTCCCTTACGCTGGATACGATATACGGAAAGGCCGGAATATTGAAAGCGTTAGACCTTGATACGCCGGTGGAGCTTACCCTGAAAGGGGGGAAATACAAGACCGAGCCATCCTACTTCGGCAAGGTTTCCGGCTTCGAGACCGAATCGGTTCTGTATATGCTCAAAACCGCC